>JAQBQB010000005.1 GCA_028287235.1 Gemmatimonadota bacterium
CCAGAACCAACATCACCCTTTCCGTGCGGCCACCACCAGTCGATTATCCACGCCCCACGCCCCACGCCCCACGCCCCACGCCCCACGCCCCACGCCCCACGCCCCACGCCCCACGCCCCACGCCCCACGCCCCACGCCCCACGCTACTCCTCGCCCATGAACGGATACTTGTAATCCCGCGGCGGCGAGAACGTCTCCTTGATCGACCGCGCGCTGATCCACCGCACGAGGTTGAGCTTGGACCCCGCCTTGTCGTTCGTGCCCGACGCGCGCGCGCCGCCGAACGGCTGCTGGCCCACGACCGCGCCGGTGGGCTTGTCGTTGACGTAGAAATTTCCGGCGGCGTTGCGCAGCGCCATCATCGCCTCGCGCACCGCGGCGCGGTCGTTCGCGAACACCGCGCCGGTAAGCGCGTACGGCGACGTCTTGTCGATGATCTCGAGCGTCTCCGCCCACTTGTCGTCGTCGTAGACGTACGCCGTGACGACCGGTCCGAAGATCTCCTCGCAGAGGAGCCGATAGCCGGGATCCTTCGCTTCGACCAGCGTGGGCTTGATGAAGTAGCCCTTGTCGCCCTTCTCGGCGCCGCCGCTGATGATCGTGGCGTTGCGCTTCGCGTCGTCGAGATAGTCGCCGATCTTCTTGTGAGATTTCTCATCGATCACGGCGCCCATGAAGTTCCGGAAGTCCGTGGGGTCGCCGATGCGCATGTCTTCCATCATCGACACGACGCGGTCGCGCACGTCGGTCCACATCGAGCGCGGGATGTACACGCGGCTCGCGGCCGAGCACTTCTGGCCCTGATACTCGAATCCGCCGCGCGCGATGGCGACGGCGAGCGCCTGCCGGTCGGCCGACGGATGCGCAATGATGAAATCCTTACCGCCCGTCTCGCCGACGATGCGCGGATAAGTAGCATACTGCGACATATTCGAGCCGATCGTCTTCCACATGCTGTTGAACACCCCCGTGCTGCCGGTGAAGTGCACACCGGCCAGCTCGCGGTGCGACAGCAGGATGTTCGAGATCTCCGCGGCGTCGCCCGGCACGAAGTTGATCACGCCCGGCGGCAGCCCCGCCTCCTCGAGCAGTCGCATGATGTAGTACGCCGACAGCATCGCCGTCGACGCGGGCTTCCATATCACCGTGTTGCCCATCAGCGCCGGTGCCGTCGGCAGGTTGCCGCCGATCGACGTGAAGTTGAACGGCGTCACCGCATAGACGAACCCCTCGAGCGGGCGGTAGTCGAGCTGGTTCCACATCGTGTTGTTCGACAGCGGCTGCTCGTCGTACAGCTCCTGCCCGTAGGCGGGATTGAAGCGCCAGAAGTCGATCAGCTCGCACGCGGCGTCGATCTCCGCCTGGAACGCCGTCTTCGACTGGCCGAGCATCGTCGAGGCGTTCAGCGTCTGGCGCCACGTGGTGGCGAGCAGCTCCGCGGCGCGGAGGAACACCGCCGCGCGATCTTCCCACGCCCAGTTGCTCCACTCCACGCGCGCCTTCCGCGCCGCCTCGATCGCTTCGTGCACGTGCGACGGCGACGCCTTGTGCCAGTCGGCGAGCACGTGCTTGTGGTCGTGCGGCATCACCGCCGTTGCCGTGGCGCCGCTATGGACGTCCTTTCCGCCGATGATGATCGGAATGTCGATTCGCTCGTTCGCCATCTCTTTGAGTCGCGACTTGAGCTCGGCGCGCTCCGGCGACTTCGGCGCGTAGCTCTTGATCGGCTCATTGACGGGCGGCGGAACGCGGCGGGTGCCGCTGAATCCCGCGAGCGGCGCGGAGGTCGGATGGACGGTGCGCTCGGCCTGCTCGGATTCGGCGGCGAGTTTCTCGGGGGCGGAGCGAACGGCCATGGTATCGAAGTCCTGTTGGGTGCGATGCCGGGAATGTCATCCCGACCGTGGCGAGGGATCTACTGCAACGTGATTATGGCACGCCATGCGGCTCGGACAGAAGATCCCGACCCGTCGATTCGCTCCGGGCGGGATGACGACTCCGAAAGATAATTCGACTATTCTCCGCCCATGCTCCGCCGACTCACCGCAGCCGCGCTCATACTTGCGACCGCCTGCGAACAGCCCCCAATCGCCTGGCGCGATCCCGTCGCTACGCAAGATCCCCCGCCAGCCTCGCACCTGACGACCGACACCAATGGCAATGCCCGGTTCGTCGCCGATTCGGTTCGTCCCGTTACAACGCCTGTAACTGCCGAGCTCTGCGCCACATCCCTTCGAACCGCGGTCGGTAAAGTCCACGTCTATGCGGTTTGGTGGTCCGTTCGGCCAGACAGCAGTGCCGTCCTCTACACGGCCGCGTCGGCCGATTCGGGAAAAACTTGGGGAACGGCCACAGCGGTCGATACTACAGACATAAGCTCCCGCGGATGCAGTCGCCCCCCGCCGTCGCTGACGACGGTCGGAGACGACATGCATGTCGCCTACTCGATGGTCGCGCCCGAAGGCACCGGCGTGTTCTTCGCGCACTTCATGGGTTCCATGCTGCATTCTCCCGTGGCTGTCATCTATGGCGAACGGCTCGTCGCGACCGCGATTGCGGTCGACGGCGATCGCGTGGCCGTGGCCTACGAGGAGCCCAACGGCAAGCGCGAGCAGGTCGACGTGGCGCTGTCGCTGACGCAGGGACACATCTTCGAAGTGCACACTACGGCGACGCGCGACGTCGACGTGGCGACGTCGCCGTCGGTGGCGCTCGCCGGACCGTCGCTTGCCGTCGCCTGGGTCGAGCGTCGGCTCGACGCCAGCGCCAGCGCGCACGTGATACGAACCGGCCGGCTCAAATGACCAGAGCCGACGCGCGGGCGACGCCGCTTCGCGTGCTGGTGGCCGACGACGATCCAATCGTGCGGCTGCTCGTCGTGGCCGTGCTCGCCGAGCTCGGGCACGACACCGAGGTGGCGAACGACGGCGCGGACGCTTGGCGCATGTTCGAGGAATGGCATCCGGATCTCGTGGTGCTCGACGTGGACATGCCCCATGTCGACGGCATCGAAGTCTGCCGCCGCATTCGCGAGCTCGACGACAAGCGCGAGGTCTTCGTCCTCTTCCTCACGGGACGCGACCATCCGGAGACGCTCGAGGCGGTGCTCGACGCCGGCGGCGACGAGTTCATCGTCAAGCCCACGACGCCGGAAGACCTGCGCGCACGCCTCATCGTCGCGCGTCGCCGCATCACGCAGGACGCCGCCCGCCGGCGCGCCGAAGACGAGCTGTCGAAGGCGCGCTGGCTCTCCGGCATCGGCGAAGCGACGCTCGCGCTGCAGCACGAGATCAACAACCCGCTCTCGGCGCTCCTCGGCAACGCCGAGCTGATGATCATGGAGCTGGAGGACAAAGGCGAACGGAACGAGCTGCTGGACGTCATCCACGAGCAGGCGCTGCGCATCGCCGAAGTCGTCCGCCGCTTGCGACGATTGAAAAATCCGGAGAGTGTTGATTACGTTGGCGGCTCGCGCATGATCAACCTCTGGAAGGAAACCGTGGCGTGACTCACTACTTCGGCGCTCACACGATCGACACCGGCGGCATTCACATGGCCGCCCGTCGGGCGGGAGCGTCGGGGATGAAGGCGCTGCAGATCTTCACGACGATCCCGAAGTTCTACGGGGACAAGAGCTCGATCAAGCCGGAGCGGGTCGACCGCTTCAAGGCGGCGCTCGCCGACACGAAGATCGATCCCAGGTTCGTCGTTGCCCACGGGGCGTACGTGCTGAACACCGCGACGCCCGACGAAGAGAAGTCCGCCCGCGCGCGCGGCGGCCTCGCCAAAGAGCTCGAGCGATCGACGGCGCTCGGCATCGGCCAGATCTGCTTTCACCCCGGCGCGGCGACCGACGACGACCGTGAAGCCGCCGCGGAGCGTGTGGCGCTGGCGATCGTCTACGCGCTCGAGGCGGTGCCGCACGGCGACACGCGAGTGCTCGTCGAGAACACCGCCGGCGCGGGCCGCACCTTCGCCAAGACCGCGGCCGAAGTGGCCGCCATCCTGCGCCACGTCCCGAAGAAGCTGCGTCCGCGCACGGGCTACGGACTCGACACCTGCCACCTGTTCGCGTCGGGCTACGATCTCAACGCGTCGGAACATGCCGTGACGCGCGTGCTCGACGACTTCGAGGAAGCGACGGGCGAGGCGCCGAGCTTTTTCCATCTGAACGACAGCGAAGGCACGTTGGGCTCGAACAAGGATCGCCACATGTTGATCGGCGACGGCTTGATCGGCGTGGACCCTTTTCGGCGGCTGATCGCCGACAAGCGCTCGCAGAACATTCCGTTGATCCTGGAGACGCCGCAGCTGAACTACGAGCCGGCGGAGGATGATGAGACGCCGGACCCTTATGACATACAGATGATGGTGCTGCTCGAGTCGCTCGTGGCTTAGTCGCGAGCTGATCGCTGATCTCGCACTCCTGTTGTCTGCTCTCTGGGATCAGGATGATAGGGTGGAATTCGGAAGGGCCGGGCTGACGCCCGGCCCTTTTCTGTATCCTGGTCCCAGAGCGCCGCTCACTACTGAAACTTCAACGCCGTACTTACGTTATTAGCTAAATACACAATCAGCTCCCGCGATGGATCAGACCTTCAAAGCTCTTTCCGACCCCACCCGCCGCGAGATTCTGCGCCTCCTGCGCGACGGACCGCGCACGTCGGGTGAGATCGCCGCGCACTTCCCCACGGCGTGGGCGACCGTCTCGCGGCACCTCGGCCAGTTGCGCGACGCGGGACTCATTCTCTCCGAGCGCAACGGACAGCAGATCGTCTACGAGCTCAACACCACCGTGTTCGATGATCTCGTCGAGCACATACTCGACTGGGTGAAGCCTCGCGGCAAACCCGGAGGAAAACGTCATGCGTAAGTGGTACCCGATGGCGCTCTTCGTCGTGGCGGCGGCCGCGTCGATCTACGCGTATCCCAGGCTTCCCGATCGCGTGCCGACGCATTGGGGCGTCCACGGACAGATCGACGGCTATGGGTCGAAGTGGATGACGCTGATCCTCATGCCGCTCATGGTGCTCGGGTTGTGGGGGCTGTTTCGCGTGCTTCCCACGATCGATCCCCGCCGCGAGAACTACGCGCGGTTCGCCGACGCGTACGACCTGATCGTGAACAGCGTGCTCTCGTTGCTGGTGGCCATGCACCTGCTCATCATCGCCGCCACGCTCGGCGTTCCGATCAACGTGAGCCGCGTCGCCGTCATCGCCGTGGGCCTGCTGCTCATCGTGATCGGCAACGTGCTGCCGCGCGCGCGGCCCACCTGGTTCGTCGGCATCAGAACGCCGTGGACGCTGAGCAACGATCGCGTCTGGGAGCGAACGCATCGCGTGGGCGGCTACCTGATGGTGATCGCCGGCGTGCTCGCCGTGTGCTTCGCGTTCGCGCCGCCGGAAGTCGCCGGTCCGGCGGTGGGTGTGTTGGGCGCCGCCGCGGCGCTTGGTTCAGTCGTCTACTCATATGTCGCATGGAAACAGGAGACCTCCCGATGAACATGATTCGATCGCTCTGCGCCGCCGCCGTGCTGCCTGCGTGCCTCGGCGCGCAGCAGGCGCCGGAGCGCGCCGGCTTCTATCTGCTGATGGGCAAAGACACACTGTATGCCGAGCGCAGCGCCCGCACGCCGACGACGCTCGACGGCGACTTCATCGACATCGCGCATGGATCGCACGTCGCCTACGTGGCCACGCTGACGCCGGCCGGCTTGATCTCGCGCCTCGAGACACGGGTGTTCACGACGAGCGGCGACACCGTGGGACGCAAGGCGACGCTGACCTTCGACGGCGACAGCGTACGCACCGACCTCGGCGCCGGACCCGCCCGTATCCAGAGCGCGAACGGCGCATTGGCGATGCTGAACGCATCGCCGGCGTTCATGGAGCAGGCGCTGATCCATGCCCGCGCGATCGCGAACGGACGGTCGACGGTCACCTTTCTCGCATTCGTGGTGCAGGCGGGTCAGGCCGCGCCGCTCACCGTCACGTTCGTCGGCAGCGATTCGGCAAACATCGAACTCGGCAGCGTGACGCTCGGCTTCGCCGTCTCGCCGGCCAACCGGCTGTTGCATGGCGAAGTGGCCGCGCAGCACCTGACCATCGTGCGCGGCGGGGAGCCGCACGTCGTGGCGATGAATCGCTATCGCGCGCCGCCCGATGCGCCGTACACCGCGGAGGACGTCGAAGTGCGGACGCCCGCCGGGCTGCGCTTCACCGGAACGCTCACCATTCCGCGTGGGCGCGTCGGCGGACGTGCGCCGGCAATCGTGACGATCACGGGCTCCGGGCCCGAAGATCGCGATGAAGAGTCGGCGCTGCTCCCGGGGATTCGTCCCTTCGCCGAGCTGGCCGATACGCTGGGCCGGCGGGGAATCGCCGTGCTGCGGCTCGACGATCGCGGCGTGAACGGCTCCGATGCGGGCCCGCGCACCGTGACGACGGCCGACTTCGCCGACGACATTCGCGCCGGCGTGGCGTATCTGCGCACGCGTCCGGAGATCGACGGCGCGCGCATCGGGTTGGTGGGCCATAGCGAAGGCGGCGTGATCGCGCCGATGATCGCGGCCACCGATCCGCAGCTACGGGCAATCGTGTTGATGGCCGGCAGCGCGTCGACGGGCCGGGAGATCGTGCGCGAGCAGAATCGCTACGTGATCGACAGCGTGCAGCATCTGCGCGGACATGTGCGCGATTCGACGCTCGCGTGGGCCGAGCACGTCGCCGACTCGACGGCGGCGCGGGTGCCGTGGATGCAGTATTTCTTCGACTACGATCCCGCGGTGACGGCGCGCCGGGTGAAGACGCCGGTGCTGATTCTCCAGGGAGAAACCGACACGCAGGTGCCGCCGAGCGAGGCGGCGAAGCTCGCGAATGCGTTTCGCTCGGGGGGAAACACCCGTGTGACGGTGCGCACATTTCCCGAGACGAATCATCTCTTTCTCGCCGATCCGAGCGGCGCGTTCTACGACGCGAACGGCAAATTGCGCTATGGAACGCTGCCGTCGTTGCACGTGCGCAAGGAAGTGTTGGGGGCGATCGCCGACTGGTTGAGCGCGCAATTTCAGTGAGCGCGCACGACGAAGAACGGTGATTCTCATAGGAGAAACGGACGTTCGCGCGCCGTTTTCAGAGGGAGAAACGGTGTTTCTCATAGGGGAAAAGTGTGATTTCCCTATTGCGTCCTGCGCCGATGATTATACCTTTCGCCGCTGAAGGTGGTCGGTTTTCATAGGGAGAATCGGCGATCTTCGCGAGAACAAACCCACACCATTCCATCTACCGGGAGAGAGAATGGCTGCAAAGAAGGGTGCAAAGAAGGCCGCCAAGAAAGGCGGCGCCAAGAAGAGCGGCGGCGCGAAGAAAGCCGCCAAGGGCGGCGCGAAGAAGAGCGCAGCCAAGAAGCCTGCGAAGAAGGCGGCCAAGCGCACGCCGAACGCAGCGTTCATGAAGCCGATGCAGCCGTCCGCGGCGCTGGGCGCGGTCGTCGGGAACAATCCGATGCCGCGTACGGAAGTCACCAAGAAGCTTTGGGGCTACATCAAGAAGAACAATCTGCAGGATCCGAAAGAGCGTCGCATGATCGTGGCCGACGACAAGATGAAGCCGGTGTTCGGCGGCAAGGGCCGTGTCTCGATGTTCGAGATGACCAAGCTCGTCAACAAGCACCTCAAGTAGTCGTCGCCGGTCTGCATTCGGGGGGGCGTGCTTACCTGCACGTCCCCCCGCTGCATTTTCTCCGGAACTCGCGGCCAGTCTCCGTCGTAGTTACTAGGTTGTCATCCTGAGCGAAGCGAAGGATCTTCCTACCTGGACGACGATCCTTCGGCGCTGCGCGCCTCAGGATGACATTACCGATCCCCATGGCCAAACGCACTCAGAAATCCCCGCCCGCAAAATCCGGCAACGTCGTCGCGCAAGCGCGCACCGGCGGCGCCAAGAAGAAACCCTCGCAGCCCAAAGGCCGCTGGCTGTGGGAGAACTTCAAGTCGCTCGCCGGCGCGGTACTCATCTACCTGTTCGTGAAGACGCTGTTCGTCGAGGCGTTTCGCATTCCGTCGGGGAGCATGATTCCCACGCTGCTCGTCGGCGACTGGCTGTTCGTGAACAAGCTCGCCTATGGGCCCACGATTCCGTTCACCAACACGCACCTGCCGGGCTACACGAGCCCAAAGCACCAGGACGTGGTCGTGTTCGAGTCGCCGTACCAGGCGGACAACGCGCCGGACTTCACGCCCACGCTCGTGAAGCGGCTCATCGGTATGCCGGGCGACACGCTCTACATGCGCGACGGCGTACTCTATCTGAACGGCCTCGCCCAGCATCAGGGGTTCGCGGCGAACAACCCGAAACGCGATCCGAACTCCATCGACCCCGACTTCGATTGGCAGCACAAGATCGAGATCAAGGGCTCGCGCTTCGGCGCGCCCCCGGCGCAGCCCACGCACGACAACTGGGGACCGCTGCTCATCCCCGCCGATCACTATTTCATGATGGGCGACAACCGGTACTGCTCGAAAGACAGCCGCTACTGGGGCGTGGTGCCCAAGGCGAACGTTCGCGGAACGCCGCTCTTCGTGTACTACTCCTACGTTCCCGGTCCGTCGCCGAGCGACGACGAATGCAGCGGGCAGATCAGCGACCGGCCGTTGGCGCCGCTCACCGACATTCGCTGGACGAGGATCGGCCACCCGATCCGGTAAGTCCGAGGCGCGCGCCTCGTCCCGGCGCTCTGGCGCCGCGTACGAGGCTGCGCCATCCTGAGGGCATGCCCACCCTCACTCGCCGTACGTTCCTCGCTTCGCTGGCCGCTTCCGTCCCATTGGCGGTCATCGTGCGACAGGCTCACGCTGCCGCCGTCGTTCATCTTCAGGCCGACCCCGCCACGCTCGACGCGCTCGGCGACGCGGTGCTCCCGTCTTCACTCGGCAGAGCCGGCATCGCCGCCGCGGTGGCGGCCTTTCGCGATTGGGGCGCCGGCTATCGCGAACGTGCCGAGCTCAATCACGGCTACGGAACGTCGCGGCTGCGGTTCACAGGAGCCACGCCCATGACGCGCTGGGCCACGCAGCTCGACGCCCTCGACGCCGATGCGAAGACCAAACACCAGCGCCGCTTCCGCGAGCTGAGCGTCGCGCAGCGGCAGGCCGTCGTGCGGTCAGCGCTGCAGGGCGAGCGGCTCGACCGCATCCCGGGCATAGCCGACGCGAATCACGTCGCGGTCGCGCTCCTCGCGCACTTCTACGACAGCTCGGCGGCGAACGACCTGTGCTATGAGGCGAAGATCGGAAAGGCGACCTGCCGCCCGCTGTCCGAGTCGCGGCGCAAGCCGCTGCCCGTGGTCCGGGTGAGCGAACGATGAGGCGCGCCGCGATCGAGAGCGACGTCTGCATCGTCGGCTCCGGCATCTCCGCGGCGATGGTGGCCGACCGGTTGGCGCGCACGACGCAGGCGAAGATCGTCGTGATCGAAGTGGGGGACGAGACCGTTCCACTCCCGCAACGCGCCGCGGCGCGCGAGCGGTTCCTGCGCTACGGCGAAAATCCCTGGGGGCGCGATCATCTCGAGGGCTATGAAGTCGAGGGGCCGCTCCAATCGCGATCGATGCAGGTGGGCGGTCTGGCGATGCACTGGGGCGGCGTCACGCCGCGCTTCTCGCCGGAGGATTTTCGCCAGCACAGCATGTTCGGCGTCGGCACCGACTGGCCGATCTCGTACGACGAGCTCGATCCGTTCTATCAGGAGGCGGAAGAGATCATGGGTGTGGCGGGCGAGCAGGGACCTCCCGATCTCGACCCGCGCAAGAAGCCGTTCCCCATGCCGCCGCTGCCGCTGACGTACAATCTCGAGCTGCTGAAGGGGTGGGCGGCGAAGGCGGGGATCGCGACGTGGAGTCAGCCGTCGGCGAAGAATTCGGTGGCGTACAGAGGGCGCGCGCAGTGTTGCCGCAACGACACGTGCACGCCCGTGTGCCCGGTGGGCGCGAAGTATTCGCCCGACTTCACGTGGACGCCGCTGCGAAAGGCGAACAAGATCCGGCTCGTGCCGCGCACGCTCGTGCGCCGTCTCGTGCTCGATCCGAAGACGAAGCGAATCTCACATGCCGTGGCGGTGGACCGCGACCATCCGAACCAGCCGGTGGAGATCCACGCCAAGCTGTTCGTCATCGCTGCCGGCTACACCTGGAGCCCGCACCTCCTCCTGTTGTCCGACGTCGCCAACAGCTCGGGATTGGTCGGCAAATATCTCACGGGGCACCGCAACGTGCAGGGCTACGTCGACCTGCCCATGCGTCTCTATCCCGGCATCAACGAGCAGCACAGCCTGGTGACGAAGCAGTTCATGCGGCGCGCGCCGGGCACGCCGTACATTCGCCACGATCTCCGCATCTGGGAGTCGTCGGCCGGCAAAGCGCCGCGGCTCGTCGACGACACGGGCGCGCTCATGTTGGGCGACGCGATCCTCGACGACTGGCGCGCGCGCACGAAGACGGGTTCGGCGCGTGTGCGCTCCTACTACGACGTGATTCCCGACCGGTCGAGCGAGCTGACGCTCGACACCACGCGCAAGAACGAGTGGGGCGATCCGCTTCCCAAGCTCGCCTTCCGCGACGCGCCGGAGTCGGTGGAGATGCGCGCGCAGACCGAGGACTCGATCAAGACCCTGTTCGGCGAGATGGCTCGCGCCGGCAATGGGAAGCTGCTGCGCACGTCGGTCGACAACTTTCAGGATCACCCCGCCGGCGGCTGCCGCATGGGAAGCGACGGCGCCACGAGCGTGGTCGATTCGTGGGGACGGACGCACGATCATGAAAACATGTTCGTCGTCGGCGCGCCGACCAGCGTGAGCGGAAGCTGCGCCAATGCGACGTTGACGTTCTGCGCGCTCGCGTTGCGCGCGGCACACGAGATGGAGCGCGGGCTGGCGCGGAGGACATCATGACACGGGCACGTCGATACGTCGCGGTGGCGTCGCTCGCACTCGCTGCGTCGCGTGCTGCCCACGCCCAGGCCGGCAACGACTGGCCCGCCTACGCCGGCGACCTCGGCGCCACGAAGTACTCCACGCTCGCCGACGTCAATCGCACGAACGTGTCGACGCTGGCGCGCGCCTGGGAATGGGCGACGGGCGAAACGCCGAATGCGGCGAATCGAACGCGCCCGGGAAACTTTCAGGCGACGCCGCTCATGATCGGCGACACGCTGTATCTGAGCACGTCGTACAATCGCGTGGTGGCGCTCGACGCGAACAGCGGCCGCGAGCTGTGGGCGTACGATCCCAAGGCGTACGTCATCGGCCAACCGCCCAACGGCACCGGCTTCGTGCACCGTGGCGTCGCGACGTGGAGCGACGGCACGCAGCGGCGCATCTTCATGAACAGCCGCTGGAATCTCATCGCGCTCGACGCGGCGACCGGTCGGCCCATTCGTTCGTTCGGCGACACCGGCGTCGTGGACCTGACGCGCGCGCTGGGGCGCAACGGCAAAGCGGTGAACAAGCTGCATTACACGCAGACGTCGCCGCCCGTGGTGTGGAGCAATCTCGTGATCGTGGGCAACGGCGTCGCCGACAAGCTCGTGTACCCGAACGATCCCCCGGGCGACGTGCAGGCGTTCGACGTGAAGACGGGACGGCGCGTGTGGAGCTACAGTCCGGTGCCGCTCGACAAGCGGGACGACGGCGCGAGCACCTGGGCCAACGACTCATGGCGCACGATGGGCCACACGAACGTGTGGGCGCCGTTCAGCGTCGACGAGCGGCGCGGGCTGGTCTATCTCCCGGTGAGCACGCCGAGCAACGACTGGTATGGCGGCGCGCGGAAGGGAAACGACCTGTATGCGGAATCGATCGTCTGTCTCGACGCGAAGAGCGGCAAGCGGGTGTGGTACTTCCAGACGGTGCACCACGGCTTGTGGGACTACGACATCCCCGCGGCGCCGGTGCTGGCCACGGTGCGTGTCGACGGCCGGCCGCGCGACATCGTCGCCGTGCCGACGAAGATGGGGTTTCTGTTCGTCTTCGACCGGCAGAACGGCGCGCCGATCTGGCCGATCGAAGAGCGCTCGGTGCCGGCGAGTGACGTGCCCGGTGAGGCCGCGGCGCAGTCGCAGCCGGTGCCGACGAGGCCCAAGCCGTTCGCCAAGCAGGGATTCGGCTTCAACGACCTGATCGACTTCACGCCCGACATTCGCGCGCGCGCGCTCGACGCGATCAAGGAGTACCGCGTCGGGCCGCTCTTCACGCCTCCGTCGACGGACGGCACGATCGTGATGCCGGGCGCCATCGGCGGCGCGGGCTGGGGCGGCGGCGCGCTCGATCCCGCGTCGGGCACGATCTACATCAAGACCACGAACCAGCCGGCGTTGTACCGGATCGTCCAGCCGTCGCGCAGCGACACGCTTGACGCCGACTACACCGTCGATCTCGCCGGCCAGAGTCTTCGCGTCACGATCCCTTCCACCGACAGCACCCAGCGCGCGACGTCGCTGCCGATCAACAAGCCGCCGTACGGCACGCTGGTGGCGATCGACCTGAACACCGGCGACGAGCGGTGGACCGTGACGCTGGGCGACACGCCGGGAATTCGTAACAATCCGTTACTAAAAGATCTCAAATTGCCGCCCGTCGGCGTGGCCGGAGCGCCCGGACCGATCGTCACCGCCGGAGGGCTGATCTTCGTGACCGGCGGCGGATCGACGCTCTACGCGATCGACACCCGGAACGGCGCGGTCCTCTGGTCCTCCGACCTCGGCCAGTCGGCGTACGCGGTGCCGATGACCTACCGAACGAAGGCGGGCAAGCAGTTCGTCGTGATCGCGACCGGGGCGGCGAACGGAGCGAAGTTGGTCGCGTTTGCGTTGCCGTAGCTCGCTGCGCTCGCGTTTCACCGCTTCGCTGTAACTTGGTGGCGTCGTTACAGCAGCCGCCGGTCCAACAGCAAGCCCAGCGAGCAGTGTCCCTCATCTTCCCGTTCGATCCCGATATTCGCCGCGCGTCGACAGTCCCGGCGAGACTCTACACCGACCCCGTCTACCTCGAGCTCGAGCGCGAGCGGATCTTCGCGCACACCTGGCAGCTCGTCGGCCGCACGGAGCAGGTCTCGGAGAGCGGGATGTTCTTCACCGCGCAGGTGGGCAACGACTCGATCGTCGTGCTGCGCGACCGCGACACGTTGCGCTCGTTCTACAACGTCTGCCTGCATCGCGCCGGTCCCGTGGCGTACGGGTGCGGCAAGCGGCAGACGCTGCAATGCAAGTATCACGGGTGGACGTACAACCTGAACGGCGAGCTGCTGCGCGCGCCGGAGATGGAAGGCGTGGAGCGCTTCACGCCCGAGGACATGCGTCTGCGCCCAGTGGCGGTCGCGAGCTGGGGGCCGTTGATCTTCGTGAATCTCGACGGCAAGGCTCCGCCGCTCGAGGAGATGCTGGGCACCATCCCGGGCCGCGTCGCGCACTTCGGGTGCGAGTCCATGCGCTACGTCATGCGCAAGGAGTACGAGCTCGCGTGCAACTGGAAAGTCTACGTCGACAACTATCTCGAGGGGTACCACATTCCCGTGGTGCATCCGTCGTTGCACAAGGAGATCGACTACGACAGCTATCGCGTCGAGCCGCACCGCTATTCGTCGATCCAGCACGCGCCGCTTCGTCCCATGCCGGCCGGCGGTGGAGCGGAGCGGAAGTACGATCCCGCGAAGTCCGATGCCGGCGAGGCAGTTTATGGATGGATCTTTCCGAACATCATGTTGAACATCTACATGGGGCAGATGCAGACGAACGTCATTCTCCCCGTGTCGCACGACCGCACCGTCGTCGCCTTCGAGTGGTTCGCGGCCAATCCCCCCGCCGACCCGGCCACCGACCCCGATTGGTCGCGGCTCGTGGCCTTCAGCGACGAGATCCAGGACGAGGACATCGAGATCTGCGAGACGGTGCAACGGAATCTCCGCTCACGCGTCTATGACCGAGGGCGATACTCGGCGAAGCGGGAGAACGGGGTACACCATTTTCACTCGCTACTACACGAGTTTCTGACGTGATGCAACGGCTGCGCCCATACGCTTCGCACATCACGCGCTGGATCGTCGTGGCGCAGTTGGCGTGCGTCATCGTCGGTACCGGGCTGCTGCTCGAGCTCTGGGAGGACGGGCGGAGCCGCCTCATCGTCGAGCTGCTGACGATCGCCGGGTTCGCCGCGCTGGTGACGATCATCGGGTGGACGGTGCTGGTGCAGGAGCGCCGCGTCGCGCTGGAGCTCGCGCGGTCGATGGAGCAGGAGCGCGAGCACACGGCGACCCTCGAGCTGGCCGTCGTCAGCCGCACGGGCGAGCTCGAGGACGCCCAACGCGTGCTGCAGCGGATGTGGTGGCTGGGCCAACAGATCACGCTCGAGCTCAATCCGCAGCGCGTCCTCGAGCGGTTCCTCGAGGCGGTCACCGACATCGCGCAGGCCCAGGGCGGCATCGTGGGCCTCATCGGCGACGACGGAAAGATTCGTATCGTCGTCAGCACGGGCGCCGCGGCCGGTCTGGCCGGCATGGCGATTCCCATCAGCGGCTCGGCCATGGGTCGCGTGATTCGCACCGGCACCGCATGGACGGCGGTCGATCTCAGCGCCCACATCGACGAAGTCGACGAGCAGCTCTACGCGCGGATCAAGGACAGCATCAAGGGCGCCGCCATCGTTCCCATCGCGCGCCGCGGGGAGCGCATCGGCGCGGTGGCCATCGGCACCGCCGGCGAGCGCGTGTTCACGTCCGCGGACCTCGAGCGCATCGAGGCCATGGGCGATCTGCTGTCCGTCTCGCTCGAGAACGCGGAGCTCGTGGAAACGCTGCGGCAGGCCGAATGGCGCTTTCGCACGCTCTTCCGCGCCGCGCCCGACGCCGTGTTTACCGTGTTGCAGAGCGGCCGCATTCGCGAAGCGAACGACGCCGTGCGCGACGTCACCGGCGCCGATCCGCTGCAGGTGGTCGGTCGTCCTGTGGTAGACCTCGTCGTCGAGGCGGACCGTGAGAAGCTGCGCGCGGCGCTCGACGCGACCTTCGCGGGGACGCCGGCGCGCATCGAAGTCGCGTTCCAGCACGATGGCCGCGGCACGCCGGTGCGCCGTGTGGTCGCACTGGCCATGAGCCGGCTGCCCGAAGCAGATCCGCCGAGCGTGCTGCTGGTGGGCCGCGACATGACGAGCGAGCGCGAGATGCGCGTGCGCCTCATGGAGTCCGACCGCCTCGCCGCCGTGGGCGAGCTCGTGGCCGGCGTGGCGCACGAGGTGAACAATCCGCTGAGCAGCATCAGCGCCTTCGCCCAGCTCCTGCTGCGCGACGGCGGGCTCACGGCGGCGCAGCGCGATTCAATCGAAGTCATCAAGTCGGAGACGCTGCGCGCGAGCCAGGTGGTGAAAGACCTGCTCGCGTTCGCGCGCCGCAGCGAGCCACAGCGCGAGCCGCTCGACCTGAACGGCGTCGTGTCGCGCACGCTGCGATTGCGCGGCTATCAGCTCACGTCGAACAAGATCAACGTCGAGACAGACCTCTCGGCCGAGCTGCCATCGGTGGTGGGCGACGCGCGCCAGCTCCAGCAGGTATGCCTCAACCTCGTCACCAACGCCATCCAGGCCATGACGACGCTCGGCGGCGGCACGCTGTTCGTGTCGACGCGCCCCGACGGACCGCACGTCGTGCTCGACATGCGCGACACCGGCCCGGGAATTCCCGACGTGGCGAAGGTCCACATCTTCGAGCCGTTCTTCACGACGAAGGACGAGGGTGAAGGAACGGGTCTCGGGCTGAGCGTGAGCTACGGCATCATCACGGCGCACGGCGGCACGATCGAAGTCGCGCAGTCGTCGGCGGCGGGCACCACGCTCCGCGTCACGCTGCCGGCGGCGTCGGAGATGCCGAGCAGCGAAGCGGCGCGCGACTCGGGCGGACTGGTCCTGCGGTCGCCGCTGTCGGGCATTCGCCTCCTCTTCATCGACGACGAGGCGACGCTACGCATCGGCGTCCAGGCGTTCGGCGAGCTGCGCGGCTTCACGGTGCTCACCGCCGCCGACGGCATCGAAGGGCTCGAGGTGGTGCGCACCGGATCGGTTGACGCGATCGTCTGCGATCTGCGCATGCCGGGCATGGACGGTCCGGCGTTTCACGAACGATTGCGCCGCGAGCGGCCCGGACTTGCCGCCCGAACCGTGTTCATCACAGGCGACGTCGTGACCACCAGCGGACGGATGGCGCCGATCAGACAACCCGTATTGACGAAGCCGTTCGCCTTCGAGAAGCTCGAGGAAACCCTCGTGGCCTTGATGCGCGGGGCCCCGGTAGCCAGCTCCGCGGGTTGGCCGTGAACCAGGGCACATCGAGAGACACCCGGGCACGTTACCGGGCACGTTACCACCCTTTCGGCGATTCGTTTGTCTAACAGGGTGAGCTATGCCGACCTTCTTTCCTAGACAGACGATCGAGTGGCGGCTCGAAGAGCCGAAAGCCTTTCGACGATTCTCGTATTCCCTCGTCGAGATGGCGGTGGTGACGGGCGTGCTCGTGCGCGTCTATCGCCTGCTGATCCTCACTCACGGCTCGAACAACTGGCTGTATCTGGGCGGTACGTTCACGCTCGGATTCATCTTTCTGTTGGGGATGCTGACGGCGCATCTCGCGAACTATCCGCTGCACCAGTATCTGTGGCGCGCGCCGATGTTCGCGATCGTGGAGGTGGCGGCGGAGATGGCCACGAGCGCGCTGCTCATCGCGCTCGGGCGGGAGCCGAACGGCACCGTGCGCGCGCATTGGGACGACTGGATCGGCATGGGCCTCAACGCCCTGCTCGTGCGCGGCCTGGCGATCGTGCTCTGGACGTTGGTACTCGGCGTCGTCGTCTACCTCGTGCGCCGCACCATCGTGCACGAGGATGAAGATTCAGGCGAGATGCCGGCGGCGTAATTTGTCATCCTGAGCAAGTACTTGTCATCCTGAGCGAAGCACCTGTCATCCTGAGCGAAGCGAAGGATCGCTTTGGGGGGCGCGGCGATCCTTCGCTTCGCTCAGGATGACAATGCTTCGCTCAGGATGACATTGATGTTACGGCTTCGCCGCCCAATGTGGCGTCGTCGTCCATGTCGCAGGATCGAACAGCCCGGGCGCCAGGTCGATGTTCGCTTTCCACTGCGAGTAGACCTCGGTCTGCCGCGGCTTACCGCCGACCAACATCGCGATCTTCGTCGCCAGCCAGCCGCCGCCGACCGGCACGTAGCCGTCGAGACGAATGTCCATGAGCGCCGAGCCGGTCGCGCCGGAATTCATGAGCATCCGCACGACCACTTTGCGGTCGGTGTCGATCCAGAACTGCGGCGACGTGCTATCGGCCGCCGCCGCCGCGCCGACGATCCACACCGGACGATCCTGCCACTTGCCGGTTGAGACTTTGCTCATGTCGACGCCGAAGCCTTTGATCTGCTCGAGCGTCTTCGCGATGGGCTGCACGTACACCCCTTCGATCATCGGCAGGAACTCGTTGCCCTGATCGCTCTGCGCCGCGAGCTTGCCGTCGCGCATCCGCCACATGGAGTCGGCGGTGTAGAGCATGCCGTTTCCCGCGGCCGGCTCCCCGACGTCGATGCGCAGCTGCGTGCCGTGCTTGTCGGTGTGCCGCAGGGCCTCGTACCACGTCGTGACGGTGGGGGCAGCGCCGCGGTACGCCGTCGTCTGCTGCACGAAGGCGAGAGTATGGTACCACTTGCCGGCGTAGGCGTCGTGCATGCGCTGCAGCACTTCGGTGCCGGTCTTGGGCGTCGACTGCGCGTGCGCGGAGGACAGCGCGGCGAAGGCGAGGGTTGCGGCGAGGGCGCGAGGGAGGCGGATCATCAAGGCTCCTGAGCGGATACCGCGTGGGCGCGGTGGATCGTGGCGCAGGAATACATTCGCAGCGGAGCGGCAGGCGTCAAGGAATCCGAACAACTCTCTTGCAAGTTGGACGTGAACGGCGGCTGGCAGATCACCGAAATAGTGGCAGTGCGATTCCGATTGGTGGCAATGACTTCGCTGATGGTGGCAGTGATGTCGGCGACGGTGGCGGTCGCCTCCGCGTTGGTGGCAGTCGTTTGCTTGTATGCGGCGATCGCGCCACCCGATGGTGGCAGTCGTTCATCCGTTGGTGGCGGTGATCTCACCGCTGGTGGCGATGCCCTCGCCGTTGGTGGCGGTCGCCTATTCGATGGTGGCGGTTGCCTGTTCCGTGGTGGCAGTCGTATGTGCGTATGTGCCGCATTGATTGCCACGATGGTGGCAGTCGTCTCGCCGATGGTGGCAGCCGCCTACGCGACGGTGGCGGTCATCTCACCGGTGATGGCAGTCGTCTTACCGACGGTGGCAGTCGTCTTACCGATCGTGGCGGTCGTCTCACCCAGGGTGGCGGTCGACTCACCGATGGTGGCAATCATCTCGGCCATGGTGGCGGTCGCCTCATAGGATGCGCCAACCAAATTCGTGCGTTGGTGGCAGTCGTTCGCGCGGTGGTGGCAGTCGCCTCTGCGGTGGTGGCGGTCAACTCTGCGATGCGTCTGGTCGTCTCTGCGTCAATCCGAGTCATCTCTATAGTTTTCGCGATGTACCGAGGGATCTTTTGCGAAACACGAGTTGAGGAACGCAAAAGCCAATATTAAGGTCTTTCCACGCTCGCGTAGTCGCGTACGCGTTCCGTGAACGAGCACATGACATGACGCGGGCGAAGGCGACGGCGAGTGTGCGTGACAAGCGGATCGTCGAGGCGGCGGCCGCGGGTGGCTCTGCGCTACGCCAATAGAACGAGCTGTCGGTGTTTGGGTTGGTGAACGGCGGGGCGGACATCGCGCAGCGGGCTGCCGTGGTGATTCGCCGTTAGAGAAACGGCTTTGGCGACGTTCCCTGGCGGCGAGCGATACCCTCAACCTCATGATCAAGAATGAGGACGCGACACTATCCGAACTGACGTGAGCGCTCGTAGAACGGTTCGCGCCGGAGCGGATCGTCCTGTTCGGAAGCCGCGTCCGGGGTGACCATGGCGCGCCTCGTCGCGTGCAGGAGATCGTGAGCGCCGCCATCCCGCTGTAGATCCGCCACTGCCCATGTCCGCCTTCTCTACTCCGGCCGCATAGCGATCAGCGGATCAATCTTCGCCGCCCGCCGCGCCGGCACCCATGACGCAATGCCAGCCACGCCGAGCAGCACCGCGATCGCTGCGACGTACGTCGCCGGATCCGTGGGCGCGACGCCGAACACGAGTCCGCGAATCGCTCCGCTCCCCACGAGACTCAGCGCGAGGCCGATCACAATGCCCGTGGCGACGAGCGCGATCCCGCCGCGAACCACGAGCGCCACGATGTGACCGCGCGGCGCTCCGAGCGCCACGCGGATGCCGACCTCGCGTTGCCGCGCTCGCACGGTGTAGGCGACGAGACCGTAGATCCCGAGCACGGCGAGCAGCAGCGCCGCGCCGGCGAATCCGCTCAACACGAGCGTCGCCAGACGCGCGCTCGACGCCGACGCTTCGACGTCGTCGCGCATCATGCTCATGTGATCCACTGGAAGCGTACGATCGAGCGCCGCGACCTGCGCGCGCGCAGCGGCCATCACGGTGCCCGGGTCGGCGGTCGAATGGACGAGCACCGTCATCCAGGCGATCCCTGCCTGGCTCATCGGGCTGTACATCGCCGGCTCGGGCGCGCCGCTCAGTGTCTGCGTCTTTGTGTCGCCCACCACGCCAATGACGGTTCCCTCATCCTGAAGCTCCTTGCCGAGGGGATCTACGCCGCCGAAATAGGCTTTGACCGCGCCTTCGCTCACGATGACCACCGGGCGGCCGCCGAGCCGGTCGCCGTCGTCGAAGTCGCGTCCCCGCAGCAGCGGAATTCGCAGCGTGGCGAAGTAGCCGGCCGTGACGTACTTCTGCTCGGCGATGTTCGGCCGATCGGGCGGCGGCGCGGGAAGTCCCTTGATCACGATGAAGCCCTGATTTTTCGCAAAGCTCGTGAACGGCACGCCGAAGCCCAAGGCCGCGTTTACCGTACCCGGCATGGCGCGCAGGCGGGTGAGCAGCGCGCTCCCGAAGGCCAGAGTTTGTGCCCGCGAGACGTACCGTGGATCGCGAACGCCGGCGCACGTCGAGTCCGGCGCCCACACCGTTCCGCAGGCTGGTAGCGTGACGTCGAACCGCACGACATGGTCGGTGGCGAAGCCGACGTCCTGCGACACGAGTCGCGTGAAGCTCTGCACGAGCAGCGACGCGCCGACGAGGAGCGGCACGACCAGCGCCACTTCGGCGACGAGCATTGCGCCGCGCGCGCGTGCGGCACCGCGCGGACCGCTCGCGCCTCGGGCGCCCGACTTCAGCGCGTCGACGATGTCCGTTCGCGCCGCCTGTAGCGCGGGCGCCATGCCGAAGATGATGCCCGCCGCGGTCGTCACGAGCACGGATACGATCAGGACGCGCGGATCCAGCGAGACGTCGGCGAGGGCCGGCATGCTCTCGAAGCGTGCGACGACGATCGCGCCAATCGCCCACTGGGCCAGCGTCACGCCCAGCGCGCCGCCGGCCAGCGCGAGCATGGCGCTCTCCACGAAGAGCTGCGCGGCGATGCGCCGGCGCGCGGCGCCGAGTGCCATGCGCACGCCGATCTCCGTGGTCCGCGCGCCGGCGCGAACGAGGAGCAGCGTCGCGACGTTCGCGCACGCGATGAGGAGGAGGCAGGCAACCGCCGCGAGCAGAACGACGAGGGGCTTCCGCGTGTTGCCGACGAAGTGCTCGTGCAGCGGCTGGATGTCGTAGGCCAGACCAGTCTCTGCCTCGGGATAGCGCGTCCGCAATCGCGCCGCGACGACGCGCGCCTCATTTTGCGCCTGTGCGAATGTGGCGCCCGGCTTGAGGAGCGCGACGGGTCCATAAAAGAACCGGCATCGGCGGCAGGCGAGTCCGCCGGGCTCCATCGCGAGCGGCCGCCAGAGCTGCACGCGCTCGGGAAAGTTGAAGCTAGGCGGCGCGACGCCCACCACCGTGTAGCGCGCTCCATCCAGGAGCACGGTTCGTCCAACGACGTCGGAGTCCCCTCCGAACTGTGATCGCCACAGCCCGTCGCTCAGCACGGCAACCTTTGGTTTGCCGATCCCCTCTTCGCCGGCGGTGAAGCCGCGCCCGAGCTTCATCGGCACGCCGAGCATCGTGAACCAGTTGTCCGTCACGTCGGCGATCGAGAGCTGCACTGGCGATCCGCCGCCGTCGAGCGCTGCGCGCGACAGCACCCAGCTCGCCGCCGCCTCGAACGACGTGACCGACGTCGTCCACTCGCGAAAGTCGGGTGGGGACATCGCGTCGTACGGCCGCTTGCCGTGATTGACCGTCCAGACGAGCCGATCGCCGTTGCGCAGCGGCAGTGGATTCAGCAGCACGCCGTGGACGATGCTGAACATCGTCGTCGAGGCGCCGATCGCGAGAGCGAGCGTGAGCACGATCGTGAGCGCGACACCCGGCGTCTTGCGAAACGACCGGAGCGCGAACACGACGTCGCCGTGGACGGCTTCGAGCAGCGGCCAGTCGTCCTTTTTCGTCATTGCGCTACACACCCGGAACGAGCGACTGTTTGCCGTCGATGACTGCGTCGATCAACCCGTAGCGCTGCGCTTCGGGCGCCGAGAACCACGCGTCGCGCTCGAACTCGCGCTCGATGCGCTCGAGCAGCTGCCCGGTGTGCTTCCCGAGCAGCTCGAACAGCTTCGCGCGGTTGTGCACGATCTCGCGCGCCGCGATGGCGATGTCCGACGCCGTGCCGCCCGACCCGCCGACGGACGGCTGGTGCATCATGATGCGCGCGTGCGGAAGCGCCGCACGCCGGCCATTCGTGCCCGACGCGAGAAGAAAGCAGCCCATGCTCGCCGCCATTCCCACGCAGGTGGTGGCGATGGGCGACGTGAGATGCTGCATCGTGTCGTAGATCGCGAGCCCCGACGCCACGCTGCCGCCGGGCGAGTTGATGTAGAGCTGGATCTCCTTGCCCGGCGCGTCCGCCTCGAGAAAGAGCATCTGCGCGATCAGCACGTTCGCGACGTCGTCGTTCACTTCGGTGCCGAGAAAGACGATGCGGTCCATCAACAGGCGCGAGAAGACGTCGTAGCTTCGCTCGCCGCGAGGGCTGCGCTCGATGACGTACGGGACGTGGAGTGTCGACATGATGACGTCAGGGCTTGTGGTTGATGCGGAGCGCGACGGCGAGTGCACGGGCCAGCTCGCCGGCGGCTTCGTGCGACCGATGCGCTTCGTGCGCCGCCGGCACGATGCACCATACGTCGCCGGGCAGCGCGATCATGACCGGCGACGACGACGTGGCCGGAGACGCGCGACGCGACAGCGGACGCGCCGCGGGCGCCGCGCTCTTTGCGGTGCGGATCGCCGTGCGGGCTCGCGCGTCGGTCACTCGCGCGGCGAAAAAGGCGAGCAATGTCGCATCGCGCGCCGCGCGGATGGTGTCTCGCGCTTCGGCGAGCGTGACCAGCCCGAGATGTCCGGCGAGACGCGCGCCGGCGATCTGCCACAGGTGGCGCAGACCGTAGCGCGCGGCGGCCGTGCGGCCGCTCGGCGGATCGATGATGTCCTTGCGGCGATAGTAATGCACCGTGTTCACGGTGAACCCCGCGGCGATCTCCGGGTCCAACGCGAGCGCGGCGATGCAGTCGCGAAGGAGTCGCACGAGATCGTCGGCGCTCAGCGGCGCCGCGACGTCGGGCACCGTCTGCGCACGCCACGATTCGATCTCGGCGATCACGCGCTGTTCGGCGTCGCGGCGCGTCGGCTCCAACTGGCGCACGGTTGGCATGGCGGCGCTCAGGGCCTCGGCGCGGGACGCGCCGGCGCACGCTCGACGAGCGGGTGAGTTGTTTCTTCGGCGAGTGCTGCGTCGGTTCCGATCACGAGCCGAAGTTTGACCACGGTCGCTTCGGCCTCGAGCGGGCCGAGGTGGATGACGACGAAGCGTTGATCGGAATGGCCCGTGAGGCCCGTGCCCGCGGCGCGCTCGATGGTGTTTTCAGTATCGTGAACACCCTGAGTGGACCACGGCCGCACCGTGTCGAACGCGGAGACGACAGTCGGCGATGGATACCGCGAGGGCGGATCGGAGAAGTCGGGGATCACGCGCGTGGGCGTGCGCGGCACCGAGAGCACCGGCGGCAGGCTCGAACGCCGATCGTGTCCCGGCAGCTCGCGACGGAAGCGTGCTTCGATGAGGCCGAGCGCCGCGTTGTCGCGGCCGCCGTCGGGTCCGAATACCGATTCGTCGCCTTCGGCGATGACGGTGAACCGGCCGTCCTCCGATGCGTCGACGGGCCGCTCGAGCTCCGTGATGCCCCACGGCTCGAGCACCAGACCGCCGCCGGTCACGCAGCTGTCGTCGATGTCGACGGTCACCACGCAGTACAGCGGTCCGAAATTGCGTAGCCGCAGCCGGTACGTCTGTCCGGGGCGAGCGAGCACATGGCCCGACTCGAGCTCCCGCACCTGGCCGCGCTCGTGCGCGACGATCTCGACGGCGAAGTCACCAACCCGCATTACGACGCTCCTTAAACGCGTATCTTCAGTCTAAGAAGAGTACCACAATGGTGTCAATAGCTAGAACTTCACCTTCACGCCCGTCATGATCGACCGCCCCGGCACCACCGTGATGTTGTCCGGCTCGCCGCGCTGCCGGTTCAACAGGTTGTCGCCGCGAATCTCCACCGTGAACATCTGCCGGATGTCGCGCGACGCCGACGCGCGCAAACGCAGCCCGCCGTTGTACTGCCGCCAGTACTGGCGCAGCTGCGCACCGAGCAGGTCCTTCGCCGGATGGGTGCCGCTCTGGAACGCCGCGGAGAGCGCGATCTCGTCGTAGTTGATCCAGTCGAACGCCTGGGAGCCGCCGAGCGACGCGAACCAACGGTCGCCAAGCCACGACAGATTGAGGCTGCCTGTACGCGCCGGCACCTGGAGCATCCGCGCACCTTCGGCGAGATCGCCCGTGTAGCCCTTTGCGAGCTGCGTCACGCGACTATCGACGAACGACAGCGTCCCCGACGCCGACAGCCGAGAGATGCTGGTCGACGATTCGATCTCCCATCCGCGGTTGGAGATCTCGCCGACGTTCTCGAGCAGATACGTCACGCGCCGCGACTGAAAGTTCGAGTCGGCCGGCACGGCGACCTGCTGAATCAACCCCGACGCACGCTGGTCGAAGCGCGTGAGCTGCATCGAGAACGCATGCCGAACGAGCACGTCGATTCCCACTTCGGTGCCCGACTGCTCTTCGGCGCCGAGCGACGGCTGCGTGCTCGAGCCGTAGCGCGTCTGCCAGAATTCGGAGTGCCCCAGGGTGTTCGGCGGCCGAATGCCTTTGCCGTACGCCGCGCGAAGCTTGACGGTGAGCGGACCGTAGTCGTTCACCGTCGCGGCGCCCAACATGGGCAGCGTGGCGAACTGCTGCGCGCTCACCAGCCGGCTGTCGTACTCCACGCGCAGGCCAGCCGTGAGGAAGACGGTGTTGTTGATCGCGGTGTTCGACTGCACGGCGACGCCGGTGCTGTTCTGCCATCGCACGAGCGAGCTCGTGGTCATCGGCTCGGGCACCTGCTGTGTGCCCGCCGGCGTAGGTCCGCGATCGTTGTTCGACGCCGGCTGCCGCTGTAGCGACGCCTCGCGAAGCGATGCATGCTCGGCGGAGAAGGTGTACGTCGTGCTGGCCGGAGCGCCGTCCTGCGCGTGCAGCACGCTGCTCACGCGGACCGTGCCGCGCACCGCGCTCCCCTGCGCCGCGTTCAGCGCGGAGTCGAGAATGCTCGGCACCGGCGTGAAGTTGGTCCGCACGTTGGCCAGCGAATAGCCGTCGATGCCGGCCACCACCGAGTGCGTCCAGTCGCTGTTCGCCGCGAAGGTGCCGGTGGCGCCCACTGTATACTGCCGCACGGACTGCGGAGTCGTCGTCTGAGAGGCGAACACACCGGTGTCGGGGGGAGCCGCGGTCGTCAGCAGCGGACTGCGCGCGCTGCCCGCGTCCTCCATGAAGAAGCGCGCGGTGCCGTTGAGCGTGGTGCGTGCGCCGACCACGCGAGCGCTTCCGTTGGCGATCAGGTCGCGGCTGTAGCCGTTCGGAATGAAGTCGCCGATGCTACCGCCGGTCACGGTCAGGTCGGCCGACCGCGTGCTCGAGCCGGTGACGAGCGACACCGAGTGCTCCTGGCGCAGCACGCCGTGCGCGAACTCGCTCTGGGTCACGCCGGCCGACGAGCGCACGGCGGCGTTCTCCCCCGCGCCGTTCGCGCCCTCGTGACGCGTGACGATGTTGATCACGCCGCTGATCGCGTCGGTGCCGTACAGCGCGGAGCCCTGCGGCCCGCGAATGACCTCGATGCGATCGATGGCGTCGGGAGAGAAGCGGCTGACGAGCAGCGGGTTCGCGACTTCGATGCCGTCGATGTAAATCTTTGGATAGCTCAGCCCGAACGAGCTCGCGCCCCGAATGCTGCCATAGGACGCGAGGAGGTTCGACGGCGACTGCGACCAGCTCCACACGCCCGGCACATAGCTGTCGAGCGTCGCGGAGAGGTTCGACGTATTCTCGCGGGCAAGCTGGCGGCCGGAGACGACGTCGAGCCCCACGGTGATCTCGCGCTCGCGCGAGCCAACGGCGCTGCCGGTGACGACGACGCGATCGAGCATGCCGAGCGAGCGGGCCATCTCCGGCGGGTTGGCGGCTTGCGCCGACGTCGGCGGTCGCGGCGTGAGCACCACCTGATCGCCGCCCGCCGCCACGGGTGCGACGTTCATGCCCACGAGCAGCTCGGCGAGCACCGCGCCCACCGGCGTCGCGTCGGCCGAGACGCACACGGCACGATCGAGCGGCAGCAGATCCGGACTGTACGAGATGCGTACTTTGGCCACCGCGGCGACGCGGTCGAGCGCATCGCGCAGCGACGTGTCGCGCATGTGAACGCTGATCACGCGGTCGAGCGGCGAGCTCCAGCGCGCGACCGGCTCGCGCTCGGCGGCGCCGGTCGACGCGCACGGGCGCGACTGTGCACCCGCGACGCGCGCGACGCATAACGCCGCAACGACGCGGACCAGCGAGCGGCTTATCCAGCCATAGGACTCAATCACCGCTGGATTGCGGGGACGCGACTCGAATACACCGTCGCGCTATCGCCCTGCCGCTCGACACGCGCGCCGAGGGTGAGGCTGATGATCTTCAACACCTGATCCACCGATTCACCGTTGAACGACGCCGTCACGTGACGATCGAGCAGCGACGAATCGGCAACGTGAACGTTCACGCCGTACCAGCGGCGAATCTCGCCGGCCACGCGGGTCAGCGACGCCTCGTGGAAGACGAGTCGTCCACTGGTCCACGCGGCATCGTCGGCGACGCCGGCGTGCGGGAACGCATGCACCTGTCCGTCGGCCGTCAGGGCGCCGCGATCGCCGGCGGCCAGCACGGCGCCGGCGGTCGGCGATGAGCCGGCCGGCCGTAGTCGGACGCTGCCCGAGAGCACCGACACGGTCGTGGTGTCGCCGGCGTCGCTCTCCACGGTGAACGTGGTGCCGACGTCCTCGACGAGCGCGCGGCCCACATGTACGGCGAACGGCTTCGTGGGGTCGTGACGGACGTCGAAATATCCGTCGCCCTGGAGCGCGACGGTGCGCGTCGTGATCGCGTAGTCGCCTGGAACGGTCAGGCGGCTGTCGGGACCGAGGATGACGCGCGAGCCGTCGGCGAGCGTGATCGAATCGCGCTGGCCAACGGCGGTACTGTAGGTGTGCGCCGCCGCCGACGGCTGCGGTCCGACGATTGCTGGGCCGCGGCGAACGGTGACGAATGCGACGAAGGCCGCGGCGGCGGCGGTGAGTGCTCCGACCGTGAATGCCCGGCGACCGCGCGACATGCTGCCGCCGCGCTCGAGGGTGAGCCGCGGCCGCGCATCGGACGCGCTCATTCGCGCGTGGACCGACTGCAGCGCGCGCTCGACGTCGACGTCCGTAGCGGGCTCGACGAAGACGGCGGCGGCGCTCAAGTGCTCGACGAGCTCTCGATCCTCGGGGTGCGCCTCGAGCCACTGCCGCACGCTCGTGGCCTCCTCCGCGGGACTCTCCCCCGCGAGAAAGCGCGCGATCGCGTCCCAATCAGGGGCCGGAGCGTTCGCCGAGTTGCCGTGGTCCGAGCCGTGATTGGTCATGCCCTATCGACACGCGAAGAAATTGATACCCTTATGCGGATCATGTGCTGCCCCATGGAGTATACGGGAACGCCGCCGGTGGGGACAGACAGTACGCCGCCGCCGTGGACGCCCACCCGAACCCTGGCCGACACCATATGATGGACGACCGCGCGCTGCTCGAACGCCTGCGTTCGGGCGATCAGGCCGCCTTCGACTCCATCTTTCGGGCCCACTATGCGCAGCTCGTGGGGTTCGCTCAGGGGTTGCTTCGCGATCGTTCGGCGGCCGAAGACAGCGCGCAGGAAGTGATGCTCGAGCTGTGGCGCCGGCGCGGGGAGCTCGTGATCCAGGAATCGTTGCGCGCCTATCTGTTGCGCGCGACGCGTAACAGATCGCTCAACCAACTCCGTCATGCGAAGGTTCAGCGCAACGCCGAGCCGCAGCTGATGGGCGAGGAGTCGGTCACGGCCACGGGCGACGGAAAGCTCGTCGCCGGCGAGCTGCGCGACGCGTTGAGCGCCGCCGTCGCGGAGCTTCCGCCGGCGTGTCGCGAGGTGTTTCAGTTGAGCCGCGGCCAGGGACTGCGCTACGCCGAGATCGCGAGCGCGCTCGGCATCTCGGTGAAAACCGTGGAGTCTCAGATGGGAAAAGCGCTACGGCATCTTCGCACGCGACTCGCGGAGTGGCTGCCGGAGGGAAGCGTGCTGTAGGGCGCCTGTCAGTTCGAGCGAGCCCTGCATGCGCTCGGCGTGACGGGGTGCCAGATGAGGGTGCAACCAGTTTCGCGTGTCCTGATTGAGAACCCTCAACAGGATTCGCCCAGTGAACAGACTCTTCGTTTCAGGTTTGGCAGTCGCGGCGATCAGCGTGGTTGCGTGCTCGCGCGATACGACCGCTCCCGCCAGCCAGCTCGCCATCAGCCTGGCCTCGGCGTATTCGATCACGCCGGCTGGCTTCAGCGAGCTCTCGACCAGCTACGCGGCGGACGCGTCGGCGGGCGCATTCACGTTCGGCACCGACTCGCACGGTCCTGGGGGCGGACGCCATGGTGGATTCGGCGGACCGGGCGACGGACCCGGATTTGGAATCGGATTGATGGGCGGCGGCCTCGGCGGCGCATTCTTCGGTGACGGCATCGGCCACGACTACTTCCGGCCCGACAGCTCGTGCACCTTCTCGTCGACGACGGGTCAGGTGACGTGCGGCCCGACAACGCACAACGGCATCACCGTCACGCGCGTGTCGAAGTACACGACGACCGCCGGCGTAGCGCAGTCGAAGCGCGACAGCACGACGAACACCGTGGCCGCGGCGATCACCGTGACGGGTACGGCGACGCGCCGCGACAGCAGCACGAGCACGGTCAGCGAGAAGAGCAATCAGACGGTGAGCGGCCTCGCCGTGGGCAGCACGCAGCGCACGGTGAACGGCACGTCGTCGGGCACGGAAGCGACGACCGGTACGTCGACGCAGGGCGCGTTCACGTCGAACCGGGTCGTCGGCGACACCGTGACGGGCGTGATCGTTCCGGTCGAGACGACGGCGAATCCGCATCCGTATCCGACCGCCGGCACGGTGATTCGCGCGATGTCGGCCACCGTGACGATCACCGGACAGGCGGCGACCACGTCGAAGCGCCGCGAGGTCGTCACCTACGACGGCACGGCGACCGCCAAGGTCGTGATCACCGTGGACGGCACCACGCAGAGCTGCACGCTGCCGCTGCCGCACGGACGCCTCACCTGCACCTGAGCCACGTCAAGGCGATACCAACATTATAATTAGAGAGTAGTCATCATGTTGTCCCGTATGATCCGCGGCGTGCTCTGCCTGGGAGCCGCGGCATCCACGGCTTGCGGCGGCGACGCCTCGAGCACCGCTTCGACCACCACCGCTCCCGTGGTGGTCAGCACGAATGCGACCTGCACGTCCACGCTCACGCTCACGGCCGGACAGGTCGTCACCGGACTCTCGGGCACCGCGGTATGCGTCGGCGCGAGCACGTCGGCCGCGGAGTACGCGCTCATTCCGTTCAACGGCGCGACGGCGGCGACGACGGCGACGTTCAACGTCACCGCGACCGGCACCACGGCGCCGAGCGCGCTGCCGAACGAGATCGCGACCACCGGCGCCACGTTCGACGTCGTCGCCGGATCGAGCCTCGGCCTTTCGGCGTCGCCGGCGTACCAGCGGTCGCGCACCTTCGAGGCGGGACTCCGAAAGATGGAGCGCGCCTCGCTGCCGCAGCTCATTCCCGGCGCGCGAATCTGGCAGCGCCAGGCGAAGTCACAGGCCTCCTTCGACGCCATCCCGAGCTCCGTGACGGTGGGGCAGATGCTCCGCCTCAACGCGAACGCCAACGTCGGCTGCAGCGCGCCCAACTATCGGACGGCACGCGTGGTCGCGGTGAGCAATCGGGCCATCGTCGTTGCCGACACGGGGAATCCGAGCGGCGGCTACACCGACGCCGAATACGCGTCGTTCGCCACGACCTTCGACACGCTCATCGATCCGCTCGACCGGCAGGCGTTCGGCGATCCGACGGACATTGACGGCAACGGGCGCATTCTGTTGTTCTTCACGAAGACGGTGAACGACCTCACGCCGGCCACGAGCTCGTCGTACGTCGGCGGCTTCTTCTTCGGGCGCGACCTCTTCCCCGCGACCGCGACCGTGGACTTCGACGCCTGTCCCACGAGCAACATGGGCGAGATGTTCTACATCATGGTGCCCGATCCCGCTCGCGGCGGACCGTTCACGAAGACCAATGTCCTGAGCGAAGTGACCGGCACGCTGGCGCACGAGTACCAGCATCTGATCAACGCATCGCGGCGAATGTACGTGAACACGGCCGCGACGGACTTCGAGGAGACCTGGCTCGACGAAGGGCTCGCGCACACCGCGGAAGAGCTGCTGTTCTTCCGGGTGTCGGGACTCCAGCCGCGGCAGAATCTCGACGCGACGGCCATTCGCCGCTCCACGGCAATCATCAACGCCTTCAACAACTACGAGTCCGACAACTTCGGACGGTACAACGATTACCTGCTGTCGCCGTCGGCCTATTCGCCGTACGCGGACAACGACTCGCTGCCGACACGCGGCGCCATCCGGGCGTTCCTCCGCTACGCGGCGGACCTGCGCGGCGCGTCGGACGGCGATACCTGGTCGAAGCTCGTGAACTCGACGACGACCGGTCTCGCCAACCTGCAGAACGTCTTCGGCACGGGCGTGATCAACGAGCTGCGCGATTGGGGCGTCTCGGTGCTGGCCGACGACATCACCGGCGTGACCTCGGCCTATCAACAGCCGAGTTGGAACTATCGCTCGATGTTCGCCGCACTCTCGTCCAGCAGCGTGTTCCCGCTGGCCAACATGTCGCTCACACCGGGGACGCAGTCGGTGAGCCTCACGCGAGGGGCGAATGCCTACCTCCGCTTCACCGTCGCCGCGGGAAGCACTGCCACGGTGCAGTGGAGCGCGGCGCCGTCGACGGTTCAATTCTCATTGGTTCGCACCAAGTAGGAGCAGTGATAGTAATGACAAAGCATCTCACGACGATCGACGCGACGACGTGCGGCCATGCCTGTGCCTGCGGCGACGCGAGCGCGGAACCGCTGATCGGACGGCGGCAGTTCGTGGCTTTCGGCGCCGTCGCGCTGGCGGCCGCGGCGCTCGCCGCCTGTTCGGCGGGCAGCGACCTCACCTCGCCGGGAACGGTTTCAGCGACATCGTTCAAGCTCTCCGACTTTCCCACGCTCGGAACGGTGGGGGGCGTGACCACGACGACCGTGGGCGGCGTACCGCTCGCGATCGTTCGAACGGGCACGTCGAGCTTCTCGGCGTTCTCGCGCATTTGCCCGCACCAAGGCTCCACGATCAACGTGACGAGCAGCGGATTCTTGTGCCCGAACCACGGCGCCACGTTCAACGCGTCGGGGCAGTGGGTGGGCGGGCAGCGGACCTCGAATCTCACGTCGTATCCGGTCGCGTACGACTCGGCTGCCGGCACGTTGACGGTGGGGTCCTGAGCGTAGGGGTAGTACGCGGGCCGCGTGTCTATTGAGCAAGCCTTCCTGAATGTCGCGCCGCGCCCGGGTGGGGGCAGGTTCTTCATCTTCGAAGGCCGAGTTTCAGTGGGGTGGTGCCGAAGGACCAAACGAGAGCGGCATTCACCCCACTGTTACTCACCCTCCGATTTTTCATCCCTCGACTCGCGTTCGCTACGCTCAGGGTCGTTCGAGATGACACCTAGCGAACGGGCTCGTCGCGCGCGCACACTACCGCCGTGACCAAGCCTCAGTCGCTCCTCAAGATCCTCGGCCTCTCGTTCGGCCTCGCCGTCACCGTCGGCAACACGATTGGTGGCGGCATTCTGCGTACGCCGGGCGACATCGCGGCGCTGCTGCCGAGCCCCTGGCTGTTCATCGGCATATGGGTCGTGGGCGGACTGTATGCGCTGCTCGGGGCGAACGCGCTGGCCGAGCTCGGGACGATGCTGCCGCGCAGCGGCGGACAGTACGTGTTCGCGCGCCACGCCTTCGGCGACTACGCCGGCTTTCTCGTCGGCTGGATCGATTGGGTAGCGACATGCGCGGCGACGGGCGCCATCTCGCTCGTGATCGGCGAGTCGATCGCGAGCGTGTTCGGCGTCGACCACGCAACGGCGACGCCGGTCGCCATGGCCGTCGTCGTGATCTTCACCGCGCTGCTCGTTCGCGGCACGAAGCTCGGCGACCACGCACAGCGCATCACGAGTCTGGCGAAGGCGCTGGCGCTGCTCGCGCTCGTCGCGGCGTGCTTCATCTTCTCGGGTCGCGCCCACGTCGCGCCGCCGGTCGCCGCCGTGGCGCCGACGATGACGATGTTCGCCGCGTTCATGCTCGCCGCTCAGTCGGTGATCTATGCCTACGACGGTTGGTCGGGCCCGATCTATTTCTCCGAGGAGCTCGACGATCCGGCGACGCAGATCCCGCGCTCCATGTTCTACGGACTGCTGAGCGTGGCGGTGATCTATCTGTTGATCAACATCGCGTTCATCACGGCCGTGCCGACCGCGGCGCTCGCCGGCTCGCCGCTCGCCGCCGCGACCGTGGCCCGCGCGTTGTTCGGCGATCGCGGCGAACTGCTCGTGCGCATCGTCGTGATCGTGTCGCTGCCCAGCGCGGTGAACGCGTGCCTGTTGATGGCGTCGCGCGTCTTGTACTCGGTGAGCCGCGACGGGCTCGGACTTCCGCAGGCCACACGGGTGAACGCGGGCGGCACGCCGGTGGTGTCGTTGCTCCTCAGTGGTGTCGTGGCGCTGGCGTTTCTGGCGACCGGCACCTTCGAGACGATGATCGCCATCGCGGCGTTCTTCTTCGTCGCCGACTACTCGCTGTCGTTCCTGGCGGTATTCATGCTGCGGCGGCGCGAGCCCGAGGCGAGCCGTCCCTATCGCGCGGTCGGCCACCCGTGGACGACCGGCTTCGTCCTGTTCGGGTCGCTGGCTTTCCTGGTCAGCGCAATCGTCGCCGATCGGACGAACAGCCTTTACGCCGTCGGAATCGTCGTCGCGAGCTATCCGGTGTACCGTCTCACGCGCCGCCCACGGGTGCCGGCCCCTTCTGTCGGATAATATCTTTCATCAATGATCAAGCGAGACAAGGAGCTCATCGTCGTCGGCGACCGCGTGTTGGTGCGCGTCGAGGAGGGCGAGGAACGAACGAACGTCGGCCTGTATCTTCCGTCGACCGCCATCGACAATCAGGCCGTGCAGGGAGGAACGATCTTGGCTACCGGGCCGGGTCTGCCAATGCCGAGCCCGGATACGTTGTCGGACGAGCCGTGGAGAACTCCCGAGCGGGCAACGAAGTTCGTTCCCATGCAGGCGCGGAAGGGCGACTACGCTCTCTTTTTCCGGAAGGCCGCCGTGGAGATCACGTTCGAGGGCGATCGATATCTCGTCGTGCCGCAGGCGGCAATTCTTGCACTGGTACGGGACGAGTAACCGAGTTTTCGAACTCATAAGCAGGGACTATCGAATGCGTATTCCACAGCAGATGTACGATGAGCGCCTCGTTGCCCCCATGCGTCAGGACCTGACGCGCTTGGGCGTGAAGGAGCTTCGCACGGCGGAAGAAGTCGACGAGCAGCTCAAGAACGCGAAAGGAACGACGCTCGTGGTCGTGAACTCGGTCTGCGGCTGCTCGGCGCGCATGGCGCGGCCGGCGGTCGGGATCGCCTTGCAGAATCCGATCAAGCCCGACGAAGTGACGACCGTGTTCGCCGGTCAGGACGCCGAGGCCACCGATCGTGCGCGGAGCTATTTCACCGGATATCCACCGTCATCGCCGCAGATCGGGCTGATCAAGGACGGGCAGGTGGTGTTCATGCTCGAGCGCTGGCAGATCGAGAGCCGCGCGGCGGACGAGATCGCGCACGATCTCGTGAATGCGTTCAACAAGTACTGTACGCCGGCCTAGCGCGAAAAAAAACGCGGACGAACACCAAGAAAACTGGGTTCGTCCGCGTCCACGCTGTCGTTGTCGTGCGCTACTTGTGACTCAGCGAGTAGACGTACGCCGCCACCGAGCGAATTTCCGGATCGGTCAACGGAGCCGGGCGCGGACCGCCGCGAACGGGCATCGGGAACGGATGCGTCGCGACCTTGATCGAATCCTTCGGCACGCCGTCGGTGATGATGCGGACGAAATCATCGTACGAGCCGTTGACGTGCGTGTGCGTCGCGGTCGTCAGATCCGGTCCGTTCGTCGCGCCCTTCGCGTCCGCGCCGTGGCAACGCGCGCAGCTGCGTGCGTGATAGATCGAGTCGCCCTGCGTAACCATCGCCAACGTGACGCCGGCCGGCAGCGCATTGGACGGTCTTGCCGCCGCCGAGGATGCCGCGGGTGCGGACGCCGGTGCGGGACTCGCGGTCGTCGTCGGCGTGCTCTTGGAGCAGGCGACGAACGTGGCGGTCGCGAGGAATGCGATGGCCGGTCGAGCGAAGGATCTGTGAGTCATACCGTGGATGGATAGAGGAAGAGTGACCGTGCAACGGCTGCATGAACTACGGGTACCGCGACTCCGACGTTCGATTCCGCGTCTGAGGCACGCCGTCGCCCTCGATCGCGAATACCGGAAGCTGTAGCCCCCAGGTGATTGATGCCAGTCTTACGGCGGCCACGATCAGCATTCCGGTCCACGTAGCCCACGCGCGAGGCGTGCCAAGCGCCACGAGGCCGAAATAGACGGCTGTACCGAGGATTGCCGCGCTGGCGTACAGGTTTCCGCGCCGCAGCACCAGCGGAATCTCGGCGCTGAGGACGTCGCGGACCGCGCCGCCGGCGGCACCGGTCACCGTGCCGAGGACGATTCCCGCAATGGCGGGTAACCCCGCCCGCTCGGCGATCTGCGCTCCCGCCACGCTGAACAGCGCGAGCCCGAGGGCATCGGCGTAGAGCAGTGCCGCCTCCGGGGGCGGCCGCCAACGCACGTACGCCACGGTGAGCAGCGCCGACGAGATGATGACGACCAGATACGCCGAATCGGCCAGCCAGAAGATCGGATGCCGGTCGAGCAGCAGGTCGCGAATCGTGCCGCCGCCCACGGCGGTGACCAGGCCGAGCACGATGACGCCGAGCAGATCGAGACGCTTTCGCCCCGCCGCGAGCGCGCCGCTGATGGAGAAGACCGCGACGCCGATCAGGTCGAGGGCGTGGAGGAGCATTGGTGTTTCTGTTCTTCGGTCACGACGGTCCGGAGCCTGGATCTTCGCAGACGATTCCCGCCACCGGAATGATCTCGAAGCGCGCCCCGCGCAGATTGGCGCGCCATGCCTGCCGCACTTTGGCGAAGCGCGACACGTTCGGCTCGTTCACGACGACCGCGATCACGCGCGGATCGAGATGGCCGGCGGCGTCGCACGAGCTGATGAACACCCGTTCGTCGCGAGCGAGCGGCGGAATGGGCAGCTCGGCGCGCACGGTTCGAGTCCGCGCGCCGACGGTGTCCAGCCAGATCATGTCGCCGCGCGGGGTGGTGACGCGATCGAAGGCGTAATCGCCGCGCGTGTCGCCGGGGTTGGAGAGGATCGCTCCGCCCACGGACTTCACGCCGGCCGGCAGCGTGTCGTACGTCATTCCCACGTACGATCCGGCCGAGCCAGCGCCGCCAGGCTGACCCGGCGTGGCCTGTTCGCCGGCGGGTGACGCGATCGCCGAATCGTGCGACGGCGTGGTGCGCGTGCTTTCGCTCGAGCAGGCGGTCACGGCCACAGCCGCGGCGAGTAGATTCTGGATGGTTCTTCTCATCGAGCTCCGATCATGCGTTTCATCGCTCTTGCGAGTCTGTTGCTCCTGCAGTCGTCGACGGCCGGTTCGTGGTCGACGAGCGCGCCGATTCCCGAGCGGCTCCAGGAGCATCATGGCGTGCTGTTCGGCGACAGGATCTACATCGCCGGCGGCATCGACTCGACTAATCAGACGACCAAGGTGGCGTACCGCTACGACCCGCGCCGCAACTCGTGGGAGCGAATCGCCGACATCCCGGAGCCGCGGCACCACATGCCGCTCGTCGTTCTCAACGACACACTTTACGCGATCGGCGGATTCGACGGGCTGCGCTTCACGCCGAAGGCCGACGTCTGGATCTATCGCACCGATCGAAATGCGTGGGAAGCGCGCGCATCGCTGCCCGTTCCGCGCGGCGCCACGGCAGCTGGTGTCGTGAATGGAAAAATCGTCGTCGTGGGCGGCTACGGCGGACAGCGGGCGTTGATGGACACTACGCTCCTCTACGATCCGCGGACGAATGCGTGGACCAACCGCGCCCCGATCCCGACGAAGCGCGACCACCTCGAGGCGCAGGTGGTGAACGGCGTGTTGTATGCCATCGGCGGCCGGCCGATCAGCCCGGCCAACAACTACGACGACGTCGAGGCGTACGACCTCGCCGCCGACCGCTGGACGACGAAGGCCTCGATGCCGAGCAAGCGGGGCGGCCTCGCGTCGGCGGTGCTCGACGGAAAGATTCACACCTTCGGCGGCGAGCGCACCGACGGCGTGTTCGACAATCACGAGGTGTACGATCCGTCCACCAACGCGTGGACCGTGGAGTCACCAATGCCGACGGCGCGCCATGGCCTCTCGGCCGTCACCGCCAATGGGAAGATCTACGTCATTGGCGGTGGTCCGAAGCAGGGGCTGGCGCAGACGAACGTCGTCGAGGTCTGGCAGCGCTGACGGTCAGCCCACACGTCAGCCGCCGTCCGGTGGGTCTGCCGTGCAGCAGCCGAACGCGCAAGCGACCCAGATCGGAGACTCGCCGTCTGTCTGGGGCAACGCCGACGGTGAGAACGACGCCGGCCGAACAACGGGTGCGGCTTCCGCACAGGTCTTGAAGTCCGCTCGAGCACCGCGTTTGAAGGGATGGTTGCATTCCGTCATTCGCCCGGACGTCAACGAACGGTGCGACCGCGAACCCACGGTCGTCGTCAACTCCTCCAGGCGCCAAGTCGCTACTCCGGGCTGCGCACCGGGCGAGACGATGAGGTAATACTCATACTGGTTGCCGGGTCGCATGCCGTACATGGTGTCCGCGACCTGCCCGCGGTTGAGGACACGGGCCGCGATCACTCCGTTCGGCGGCATCGCTCCCGCGCTCAAGGAGTCCTGCGTATCGACCGCATCGACGCGGAGACGAGTGGACCGCGTGGCGCGCGGGCCGCGACATTCGGCGCGCCCACGACAGCGGCGCTGGCGCTCGTTCCCGCCGGTGAAGGCAAGACCGTGTGCGAAATCAAAGAGCTCGTCGCCCGAATATTGGTCGACAGCTTTTCCGAGCGCGCCCGGCTGCGGCGCAATCGACATCACCTTCGCCGGCGCCGCGCCACTGTCTGCGGTGCGGGCATCGGGCTTCGCGCACGCGATCAGCACCGCCGTGCTCGCCGTCAGTGCGAGAATGTGCAATCCTGTACGTCCCAGAGGCTGCGTCACCTTGGACTCCTCAATTGGTATTGAATGTCGGCGGCACGCGCCGACGGAAGGAAGGGAGAATGAACTGCCTACTTCGCGGACGACGCGAGCGTCCGCAACCGAGCGATCGACGGTGCGAGGCTGCCGTCCGCGTGTTCCAGCAGCACCAGGGCCTGCCCCGCGCGGCGCCGGGCTTCAGCCGCGTCCCCGGACCGCGCCGCCAACTCCGCGCGAAGAGTGAGCGCGAGTGGAATCGCCGCGGCCTGAGCGTCTTCGCGCACCGCCCAGACGCTCAGCGTGGGAAACGCGTTGAGCACGCGCTCGAGCTGCCGAACGGCCGACGCCGTGTCGCCCACCGCGGCGCGGAGTGCGGCCTCTGTCACGGTGTTGTCCAACGCGACGTCACCGGGCAGGCCCACGCGTCGTACGTCGTCCAGCGAATCGAGGATCGCGCGAACGCGGCGTACGTCGTGCGCCGCCGCGGCGCGCTGTGCACGCTCGATCGGCGTCGCCGGCGTCAATCCGGCGAACGCCTTGTCGCCGACGCACCTGAACGCGAGAATCATGGGTCGCGTGAGCAGCTCGCGGCGAATGACGTCGCGCCGCGACGGCTGGCTGTAGCTGTCGAGCAGCACATCGATCTGCCGGCGCAGCGCGAGCAGCGAATCGTCGCAGATGCCGCTCGCGGCGCGCGCGAACAGGCGGCTCGACGTCTCGGTGAGCGCGGGCGCGATCCCGATGTCGGCGTTCGGCGCGTTCGTGGCGATCGCACGCAACGCGGCCATCCGGTCGACGCGGCCCGTGAATGCGGCGAGACCGGAGAGCCGGCCCGCGTCGGCCGCGGACACGACGCCGGGCCACGCCGACAACAGCGAGTCGGCCAGCGCACGCGCGCCGGCGAAGTCGCTCCGCTTCACGGCGAGTCGCACCGCGATCGTCGCCAACCGAAGCGATTGTACCGGCGATCTGCTGAGCGCCCGGGCGCGCGCCAACGCGCTGCCCGCCCCCTGCTCGTCCAACCCGATGTCGCCGCGCGCCTCGTTGCCGGCCGCCAGCGCCTCGTAGGCGTCCGGATTTTTCGGAGCCGCCGCCACCCACTGCCGAGCGAACGAGACCAGCACGTCGCGGTTGCGGCGAAGCACGTCGGGAAGCGTCGGCGACAACACGCCCTTCGCGCCGCCAATGTCGGCGAGGGAGTGCGGAACGTACGCCACGGTGTCCCCGAGGAGCGACGGGTGCGCCCCGAAGGTCGGCCGATCGTCGCCGGGCCCTCGCCCGAAGCGCAATTGCATGCTCCCGGTAGGAAGCAGCCCAGCGAGCGTCGCGTACGGCAGCCCGCGATGCGATTGCGGATCGAGCGTCGCGGCGCGCATGTACGCGTGCGCCGCCGCGGGCCAGCTCGTGCGGAAGCTCCAGCCGGACGAGCTCTTCGTGTCGCGAACGACGGCCGAGTCCAGCGATTGGCAGTCGCCGAGTCCATACCAGGCCAGTGCATCGAGAGAGTCGCTGGAGCGCAGCCGATCGTACTGGGCGCACGCTCGCTGATAGGCGCCTTCGCCGAGCGCGATGGTCGCTTCGGCATAGAGCGAGTCGCGCCCGTGCAATTGGTTTCGGAGCGCGGCGAGCCGCGCCGACACGACGCGAAACCGATCGGTCGACACGCCGCGCTGCAGCTGAATCGCGCGAGCCAGTCGCAGCTGGGCAGGCGCATTCGCCGGCTCGGCGGTGGCGGCGCGTGAAAGGTCGCTGTCCGCCGCAACGAGATCCCACCGCTCGAGGGCGGCGACTCCGGTCGCATACGCGCCGTGCGCCGATTGCGGCGCGCCGTCCGTTCGTCCCGCGACGGCGTTGCGCAACGGCGACGCCGCCAGCACGCCTCCCGCGAGGAGCACCGCAGCCGCGCCGACCCACAGCAGCGGATGCCGCGGCACCGAGTCCAGCGCGCGCCGCGGTGCGGACGTCCGTCGTGGATTGGCCAGATCGCGCCGCGCGAAATCGATCGCCTCGGCGAAGTCCCGCGCGTCGTTGAAGCGATCGTGCGGCGACGGCGCGAGCGCGCGGATCAGCAGGTCTTCGACGAACTGCGGGGCATCGGGGCGGTGCTTGTGCAGCGGCTCCGACGTGCGACGCAGCCGCTGCCTGAGCAGCTCCTGGGGGGTCGATCCGGAGAACGCGTTCACCCCGGCGATCATCTCGTACAGCACGCAGGCGAGCGAGTAGACGTCGCTGCGCCCGTCAAACCCGCCGTCCTGCAACTGCTCGGGACTCATGTACGCCGGCGTACCGACGACCATCCCGTGCCCTGTGACGCGCGGCTCGAGCTGCTCCATCACGCGCGCCACTCCGAAGTCGGCGAGACAGGCGTGGCCGTGATAGAAGAGAATGTTCTCGGGTTTGATGTCGCGGTGCACGACGCCTTGCTCGTGCGCGAACGCGATGGCGACGGCCACGTCGTGGGCGATGCGCAGCGCTTCGGTGATCGCGAGCTGCGGTTCCGCGTCCAACCGTTGCCGCAGCGAGCCGCCGTCGACGAACGGCATGACGAAGTACAACCGGCCGTCGGCGATGCCGGAGTCGTAGGTCGGCAGGATGTGCGGGTGCTGCATTCCGGCCGATACCTGGATCTCGCGCAGGAACCGCTCGCCGGCGGTCGTGCCCATCTCCGGCTTGAGCGACTTGATCGCGACCAGGCGGTCGTGCTTCAGGTCGCGCGCCAGATAGACCGTGGCCGAAGCGCCCTGTCCGGTCTCCCGCACGATCTCGTAGCGCTCGTGCAGCGCCGCGACGAGCGGCGCCGAGATGCGCGGCGCCGAGCTACGCGGAGAGCCGGATACGTCGTGTGTGGGGGAGTGGTCGGGCACAGGGGGGCTGGCGAAGGACTTCCGCCGTCCTGGCCACCGTCGGTTCGGACGCTCGTCTAACAAGACGAATGTAGGGGGCCGATGGTGACGCGAAAGGGCAACGCGCCTCGCTCCGGCCGCGTAGAGGCGGTAGAATCGGGTGCGCCACAACCTCTCGCCCCCCTGCCATGCAAACCCGCCAGCTCCTCAGTCTCGCAACTTTGCTCGCCGCCGCGGCCGGCCGCCTCCTGCTCGGTCAGGCCAGCGCGCCCGTCGCCCAACAGTTCGACAAACTGCATTTCCGCTCGATCGGACCGGCGATCATGTCGGGACGCATCGCCGATGTCGCCATCTACGAAAAGAACCCGTCGATCTGGTACGCGGGTGCGGCGCACGGCGGCGTGTGGAAGACGACGAGCAACGGCGCCGTCTTCACGCCGATCTTCGAGGATCACGGGCTCATGTCGATCGGCGACGTGACCGTGTCGCAGCTCAACCCCGACCTGCTCTGGGTGGGCACCGGCGAGTCGAACAACCGGCAGAGCACCTCGTGGGGCGACGGCGTCTGGAAGTCGACCGACGGCGGCAAGACGTTCGAGAACATGGGGCTGCGCGACTCGAAGCACATCAACCGCATTCTCATCGACCCGTCGAACAACGACGTGGTGCTCGTCGCGGCCACCGGGCCGCTGTTCGGACCCGGCGGGGAGCGCGGCATCTACAAGACGACCGACGGAGGCCGCAGTTGGAAGCGCGTGCTCTTCGTCGACGACGAGACGGGCGCGAACGATCTCGTCGCGTCCTATACCGATCCGAAAACGCTGTACGCGTCGACCTACCAACGCCGGCGCACCGCCTGCTGCGTGAACGGCGGCGGCACAGGCAGCGGCATCTGGAAGTCGGTCGACGGCGGCGACACGTGGACTCGGCTCACGAACGGAATTCCGACGGGCCCGCTGGGGCGCATCGGCCTCGATACATATCGAAAGAATGGAAACGTTCTCTACGCGTCGATCGAAGCGCCCACCGCCGGGCGCGGCGGCGCGGCGGCTGAAGGCGCCGACAGCGTGCCGGCAGGCGGCGGCCGCGGAGGCCGCGGTGGTGCAGGCGCAGCGGCAGCCGCGGGAGAAACCGGCCTCTATCGCTCCGACGACGGCGGCCAGAGCTGGCACAAAGTGAGCACGACGAATCCGCGCCCGCTCTACTTCAGCCAGGTGCGCATCGATCCAGCCAATCCCGATCGCGTGCTCATGGGCGGCGTGAAGATGCAGATGACCGTCGATGGCGGAAAGACGATGGAGACGAGCGCGTCGCTCGCCGCGCACGACGACGTGCACGCCATCTGGTTCGATCCCGCCAACTCCGATCACATCATCATCGGCGACGACGGTGGCTTGAGCACGTCGTACGACGGCGCGAAGACCTGGAACTTCTACGGGAACGTTCCGGTCGGCCTGTTCTATCACGTCGGCTACGACATGAAGACGCCGTACAACATCTGCGGCGGCATGCAGGACAATTACGACTGGTGTGGACCGAGCCAATCGCGGCAGAGCAACGGCATCCTCAATCACGAGTGGTTCCAGATTCAGGGCGGCGACGGCTTCGTCGCGATCCCCGATCAGCGCGACGCGCGCTGGGTCTACACCGAGACCCAGGACGGCAACATGACGCGCAAGAACGTCGTGACCGGTGAGTCGAAGAGCATTCGTCCCGCGCCCGCGGCGAACAACGTGTCGCCGGCTCCCGTCAAGGGCGAAGCCTATCGCTGGCACTGGGACACTCCACTGATGTTCTCGCCGCACGACGCCGGCACGCTGCTCGCCGCGGCGAACAAAGTGTTCGTGTCGCACGACCGCGGCGACTCGTGGACGGTGATCAGTCCCGATCTCACGTCCAACGCCAGCCGCGACACCATCGTGACGATGGGCGTGAAGGGCGCCGACATCCATCTCTCGCGCGACGACGGTGTGTCGCAGTGGCCGGCGATCGTGGCGCTCGCCGAGTCGCCGAAGCAGGCCGGCGTGTACTACGCGGGCACCGACGACGGCATCGTGAGCGCCACGCGCGACGGCGGCAAGAGTTGGCAGCGGATCACGAGCAACCTGCCCGGGTTTCCGGCCGGCGCGTTCGTCAGCAAGATCACGCCGTCGCGCTACGACGCGGGTACGGTGTACGTGACGGTCGACAACCACCGGCTCAACGACTACGCGCCGTACATGTGGGTGAGCACGGACTACGGCAAGACGTTCCGCTCGATCGTGAACAACCTGCGCGGCGAGAACGTGCGCACGTTGACGGAAGACCAGCGCAACCGCGACGTGCTCTACATCGGCACGGAGACGGGCATCTTCCTCTCGCTCGACCGCGGCCAGTCGTGGCAGCGGTTCAAGGCGAACTTCCCGAACGTGCGGGTGGACGAGATCACGCTCCATCCGCGCGACAACGCGATGCTCGTCGCCACGCACGGGCGCGCGCTCTGGGTGCTGGACCATCTCGAGCCGATCCAGGAGTACGGCGCGGCCCAGAGCGCGCCGGCCGACGCAAAGCTCTTCACGGTACCGGCCGCGCTCGAGTGGAAGACGAAGGACGACCGGAACGACGAGTTCTGGGGGCATCAGTATTTCGTCGGCGAGAATCCGCCGAACGAGGCCGTCGTTGAGTATTTGCTAAAGCGCCCCGTAACCGACCTCAAGCTCCGGGTGAGCGACGCGGCCGGCAAGACGGTGCGCGAGGTCGCGGTGCCCGCGGCGAAGAACGTGGCGGGCATTCAGACGATCTGCTGGGACTTCCGCGCCGAGCCGGTCGCGGCGCCCACGGCGCCCGCGGCTCCTGATTCGAGTGCGGGCGGACGTGGAGGACGCGGCGGCGGCGCTGGTGGTCGCGGCGGACGGGGCGCGGCTGCCGCGCAGGCGGTGCCGGGTGTGCCGGGACCGGTTCCCACGCCGTACACGGCGATGAATCCGTGCGCGACGGGCGACAGCACGGCTGGTCGTGGTGGCGGTGGTGGCGGTGGCTTCGGCGGAGGCGGTGCGCTTGGCGGCCCCGGACCTCTCGTCTTGCCGGGCGCGTACACCGTGGCGCTCGTGTCGAGCGGCAAGGTGTTGGACACGAAGCCGCTCAAGGTCATCATGGATCCCGACGTGCACTTCGCCGCCGGCGAGCACGCCGCGTACAACACGACGGTGATGGACCTGCACGAGCTGCAGCGGCGCGGTACCGCGGCCGCGACGGCGTTGAACGCGCTCTACCCGCAGATGGCCGACGTATCGAAGAAAGTCGCCGACAACACGAGCATTCCCGCGAATGTGAAGGCGCAGTTCGACGCGGTGAACAAGGAGCTCGATGTCGTGCGCAAGAAGTTCGGCGTGCCGCTGCCCGTTCCCGCCGCCGGTGGCCGCGGCGGCGGCGGCGGCGGTCGCGGCGGTGCGGCACCGGATCCGGAGAACATTCTCGCACGCACCTCGACCCTCAAGACCGCGATCGCCGCCGTGTGGGAGGCGCCGAGTGCGTCGCTCGTGCGGCAGTACGGTCAGGCGAAGGTGGAGATGCCCAAGGCGGTGAGCGACGCGAATACGGTGCTCACTCGTGCCGCGGCATTGAGTCAGACGCTCAAGAAGTACGACATCACGCTCACGGTTCCACCGGCGGTGAAGTAAGCATCGACATGGAAGAGCACGGAGAAGCGAACCGGTGACGGAAGTTGCTTGCAAAAAGAATTAACCGGTTGCGCCTCTCCGTGCCCGTCCGTGCGTGCCCGTGTCAGTCCGTGCTGACTACTCCCGCGTCGCCACCTCGATCTCACGAAGCTGCGCGGCATGCCGCGAGCAATGCGCACCGGCGAACGCAATCCACTCGTACATGCCCATCGCTCCAAACATCGGATGTGGCGCGGTGATCTCGCTCAACGCCAACCCGTCTCCCTGAAGCAGCGCCGCCTCGAGCGCCGCGTGCGCGGTCTCGAAATCGCTCCACTCCAGCGAATCGCCGGTGTGAATCGGATTGATCCGCTCCGGTCCCGCGATCTTCCTGCCGCGATCGACGAAGCGCGCGGTGTCGAGCGTCGGCAACACGGGCGACGCGTCCGCCTCGGCTCCGAGTCCGCGCGCACGCGCCTCCTCGACCGACTTGGCGAAGACGGTGGCGATTCGTCGTTGGACGAGCGTCAGATGCGTGATGACGTCCGTCGCCGACCATTGGTCGCTGGCCGGACGCCGGTTGCGGCGGTCGGCTGGAACGGCGTCGAACGCGCCGCGCAGCACAGCGTGATGTTCATCGAGATAGGCGAGGAGTTCGGCGGTGCGTGGATGCATGCGTGAGCGTATCGGTTAGTGGTCTTGGTCATGGCCTTCCGGCAGCGGCGGCACGTCCAGGGTGGACGTCAGGTCACCAAGCGCCGTGACGAGGTCCCGCAGCTTGGCCGCCATCTGTCGCGCTTCGGGAGGCACGACGTCGCCGCTCGCGTCAGCGGCGGCAATCCGCGCCTCGAGTTGAGCGAGGGAGTCGGCGAATTCCGGGAGGCCCGGTGGCTCTTTCATGTGCTGCTCCGAGATGCGATCAACGCGCGGCCGCGCGATGGATACCGCGAATCGTCACCGGTGGCGTGAGCTTCTGCGCGTCCACCGGCGCGCGTTGAATCGCGCGAACCACGTCCATGCCGCGCGTCACGCGTCCAAAGGCGGCGAAGCCCTGGCCGTCGAGATTGCGGTGCCCACCGAAATCGAGCGACGGTTGATCGCCGACGCAAATGAAGAAATCGGCGGTCGCCGTGTTCGGCGCTCCGCGCGCCATCGAGAGCGTGCCGTCGAGGTGGTGCAGCGTCGTCACCGTCGTCCGTTCGAGCTCGATCGGCGGAAAGGCCTCGGCTGCGCGCGCCGGGTTCGGACCCGCCTGGATGACTTCGATTCGCACGCTGTCCCGCGGCTGATTCGACAGTGTCACGGAGCGATGAAACTGTCCGCCGGAATAAAAACCGCCGTCGACGTAGCGCAGAAAGTTGGCGACGCTCGTGGGCGCGTGTGCGCTGTCGAGGTCCACCGCGATGACGCCGCGATCCGTCTCGATCGTGACTTTGACCACGCCCGTTTGGGCGTGCAGGTTGGACGAGAGGATGGCCGCGAGGACGAACCCCAGATTCAGTGGGCGCATGCGGCGTACGAAAGTGTGGGCGGCGCATGGCCGCAATCCCCGCGAATGTTCCCATGACGTGACACAGGCTGTCCAGCGATCGGGACACCGCGGTGGCGAGGCGCGGTCGGAAAATTGCGCAAGTCAATGTGACGTAATAACTTACGATGGAAGAACCCGGTGGCCGCCAACCTGCGTTGAGCGGCCACGAATGCCTCCCTGGAGTCCCCAGTGTACAGGTCGACGCCCACTCTCGCCTCCGCCGCCCTGCTCGGAGCCGCGATCGCCATGCCCGCGGCCTCCGCCGCCGCGCAGCAGTCCGATCTCTCGATCAGCCCGTTCGTGTCCTTCCTGCCGAGCGCCGGCGCCAGCCCGCTGGCAGGCCTTGCGCTCACCGTGGCCGGGAACGCCGGACTGGGGCTCCGAGCGAGCGCGCAGATGGCATTAGAGAATACGAATAACACCGCCTTCGGTGCGACGGCGAGCATCCGCCCGTGGGGCGCCGACGCCGACGCGGTTTTTTCGATCGGCGGACGCGCGTTTGGCACGTTCAACCGAACGTTCGCGCCGTTTGTCTTCGCGGGCGTCGGCACGGCTGGCAGGGACAGCCTCGGCGCGACGACGCTGCACAGCAACTGGAGCTACGGCGCCGGCGCGGTCATTCCCCTGGGCGGCGCGATCGACGTGTTCGGCGAATCGCGTTGGCGCATGTCGCGCTTCGTGCTGCCGACGGCGTCGCTCGCGCCCACGCCGACGAACGAGATCCGCGTGGGGCTCTCCTTCCATTTTGGCGGCAGCGCGAACGATTCGCGTTCCGGGCGCCAGCCGCGCGGCCGCCGCGCCGACGCGATTCCGTCGAGCCTCCCTTCCACGGCGCGCTATCCGACGACGTCGACCGCTAGCGCCACGCGCGTTCTCGGCACCGCCGACCAGTACGTCGGCGTGCCGTATCGTTGGGGCGGCACGTCGCCCAACTCCGGGTTCGATTGCTCCGGCTTCGTGCAGTACGTCTTCGCCAAGCAGGGCGTGCAGCTTCCGCGCACGTCGCGCGACCAGGCGCAGGTGGGCATGGCGCTTTCGCCCGATTGGCGCGCCGTGTCGGCAGGCGATCTCGTGATGTTCGAAGAGAGCGGACGTATCAGCCACGTCGCGATCTACGCCGGACACAATCGCATCATCCACTCGAGCTCGAGCGGCGGCGGCGTGCGGTACGACGATCTCTCGACGCAGCGCGGCGAGTGGTTCGTCGATCACATGGTCGCGGCGCGGCGCGTGACGCCCGACTCGCGCGGTCTGATGCTCGACCTCGCACGCGGATTCGCGACGGATGCCGCGGTGCAGCTCGACGGACCGGATCACGCACCGAAGCCGGCGCCGTGATCCGCGCCTCGGCCAGCGATTTGGCCAGCGCTCAGGGTTCCGGCGACTCCGAGATGAACGCGATCTGATCGACGAGCAGGAAATCGAGCGAGGCGACGAGCAGCCAACTGTCGTCGAACTGGCGGCGGGCCATCACGGTGAGCGGCGCCTCGCGTCCCCAACCGTCGCCGACGAACTGGATCTCGGCGTCCGAGCGTCCGGCGAGCGACGGTTCGTCGGCGCCGAGGAAGGGGCCGCGTATGGAATCGTCGCGACGATAGACGATGTGCGCGATACGATCGCCGTCGTCGACGTAGCCGAGCCCCTTGAAGTTGAACTGCTTTTCCCCCTGCGCGACGACTTCGTTGGCGGTCGCCCGCGTCATGCGCCGGAGCTCGACGTTGCGGTCGACCTGCCGGCGGATGGACTTGCCCTCGAGCCACGCCGCGAACACGGCGGCGGGCGTCATCGCCTCCAGCGCGGCGAGCGACTTGACGCTCGGCACCTGGTCGCGCAGCCGCTGCTTGGGATCGAGGCTCTCACGGAAGCGCGTGACCTGATACTCGGCGACGGCGCGCGGCATGCTCGGCACGGCCTTCATCAGCTCCGTGGCCGTGAGCTTGTGACTCTGCTCGGCGGGGGGCGACAGGCTCTCGATCAGGTTGCGCTTGAAGAAGGTGAGACTGGCGGGGTCGCAGAGGCGGGCGACGCCGTGCCAGTCGTCGCGGTTCAGCGCGTGGATGGCGGCGCCGAACAACGTGACAGGATCGGAATACGTACTCACTAACGACAGCCTCGATTCGTCGCGCATCGTACTCATGAATGTTCCGGAGTTCGCATCCGTGCAATCATGCACGCCGGGCCGAAATCCGCCAGGCTCGCGCGTCTTGCCGTGCGGGGTTTCCGAGGTCAGAATCCGACATATCCACCGCCATCGTCGAGGAACTTGGTGCGCTCTCCATCCGTCAGCATCGCCCGCTGTGCATTCATCGCGCTCATTGCCGCGCCCGCGTCCCTGTTCGCTCAGGCGGGAGCAGCCCCGGCCGATTCCGCCGACCCGTTCATCAAGACCATGGTCGGCCGGCTGGATCTCGAGAAGTACAAGGCGACGATCAAGGGACTGACCCAGTTCGGCGATCGCCGGCAGGGCACGGACCGCAACCGCGCCGCGGTCGACTGGATCGAGGCCCAGCTCAAGAGCTATGGCTGCACCCCGACCGAGCGGATCAAGTACGACTTCCAGCCTCCGGCGCCGCGCGCCGGGGGTGGCGGTCGAGGCGGTGACGCGGCACAGGGCGGGGGACGGATGCGCGGCATTCGCGCCCGCACGGGCGTGAACACGGATTCGCTCAAGCAAACGGACCTCAAGGTGCGCGCGCTCGACATGCAGCCCACCACGCCCGGCGAGCGTGAGGAGGTTTACTGCACGAAAGTCGGGACGACGCACCCGAACGAGATGTACATCGTGGGCGGCCACATGGACGGCCACGGCTGGGGTGAGGCCGCGAACGACGACGGCTCGGGCACGGCGCTCGTGATGGAGCTGGCGCGCATCTTCAGCAGCCCCGACGTGCAGACGGATCGCTCGATCCGGTTCGTTCTCTGGAACAACGAAGAGACGGGCACGAACGGCGCGCGCGCCTACATCGCACAGCGCGAGAAGCTTCAGGGGATCGAGCAGCCTGTTGGGTCGGGGAAATATCCGGAGCCCAAGTGGCTGGGCATGATCCAGCACGACATGATGATGTTCGATCACGGCCCTCCGCGCGCCGACGGCACGGTGAGCCCGGATCAGCGTCCTGAAGCCGACGTCAACATTGAGTTCGCCGGCACGTCGAAGTTTGCCGACGGCGCGCAGAAGCTCGCCTGGTTCTTCCAAACGGCGAACGAGAAGTACGCGACGGACTATCCGGCGAAGGTCGGCCAGCACATGACGAACACCGACTCCGGCCCGTTCCAGGATCTCGTGCCGGCGATCAGCCTTCGCGAGAATGAGCGCGGCGAACAGATCGGCGCCGGTTGGGATCCGCACTGGCACCAGGTCACCGACATGTACTCGACGTTCAGTGACAAGGATTTCCGGCTCGGCCTGAACGCGGCGCAGACGACGTTGAGCGCGGTGGCGGCGCTCGCCGGCACCAAGTCGAAGAACTAGAGAACGTTGTCATCCCGAGCGACCATCGATACCGGCCGCACCACTACTCACCCGCCAAAGAACCCACCGCGTCCGCCGCCCGCTCTACCCGGCCGCAGTTGGCGAATCGCCTGGTTGTCGAGGAAGAGCGCGATGTACGCGGGCAGCTTCCGGATCTGTTCATCCGTGAGAAGCTTCTTCGCCGACGGTCCGAAGATGCCCATCTGGTCGAGCGACTTGTTCTCGGCCGTGCGCACCTGCTCGTAGGCCTCGTCCAGGTTGAACTTGTCCGGCAGCGCCGCGAGATACTTCGCCACGGGCGTCCAGATCGAGTCGATCTTCTTGCCGTACACCTTGTTGAGAATGGCGATGCTGTCCGCCACGTCGTTGCTCAGGCCGAGCGAGTCGCCCTGCCGCAGCATCTGCTCGAAGGGGTTGGGGTAGCTGCGCATGTACTGCTGCTTGATCTGCGTTTCGCTCATCTTGTTCCCCTTGCCGCCGCGTCCCGTGCGCATCCGGAGGAACAGGTCCTGCCGCTCGCGCTCGGGGCCCACGTCGAGGCGCACGTCGAGCGTGAGCTGCATCGGCGCGAGGTTGAGCGCGCTCGCCTGACGATTCGCGCCGAAGCGCGGATTGACGTCGTAGCGGTACTGCTGCGTCGTTGGATCGAAGCCGCGCACGAAAAGCAGCGTGGGATCGGTAAAGCTCGGCGCGCCCCAGCCGTGCAGGTTGCTCGAGCCGTGGACGAGCGCGTCGATGCCCGTGAGCGGATTGGCGATGCCGAGCGAGATCGTGGCGCGATCGGGAATCTTGAGCGCCTGCGACACCAGCGACACGCGCAAGCTGAGGCTCGTCGACCACGGACCCTCACAGCTGTTCCTCCCCGCGATCGTACCGATCTGCTTGTTGAGACAGTCGCGCACCGAGCTCGGTGCGTTGCCGAGCAGATTCTGCATCGCCGACGCGAGCGCCGGGTCGGCCGTCTTCGCCGGGTTGTAGATGAACGCGCGGTCGTTGTTGTAGCCGTCGCCGTTGATATCGCCCGATACCGAGGGCGTGAAGGGATTGCCCGACTGAAAGCGCCCGAACGCCGTGACGCTCACGGCCTGATGGAACGTGTAGCCGACGTTGTACGTGATCTGGTGCCGCGCGTCGCGATCGCCGCGCGCCCACTGCGTGAGATACGGATCGCTGCCCGTGTTCCCGCCGCCGAAGCCGCGCGTCTCGTCGACGACCTTCTGCCATACGTACGTGGCGCTCCACTGGAACGCCGAATTGAAGGCGATCGGAGACACGCCGAAGGTGAGCTGCGTGCTGTGCGATTGCAGGTCCGACAGATAGTCCGTGACCTGCGCGTAGCTCTGCGTCACGCGCGCGTCGCGCGAGATGATCGCGCCGGTCGTGGGGAAGATGCTCGACGGATTCACGTACACCGGCCGCCCTTCACCGGGAAGCGTGAAGCGCGCGATGCGGTTGAAGTTGAGGTCGATCTGGCTCTGTTGATTCAGATTCAGCGAGTACGTCGCGCCGCTCGACAGCCGGAAGCGGTTGTTGAGCACCGGCGCGTTCCAGTTGAGGTTTCCGCGCCAGCTGCGCTGCGGCGTGTAGTCGGGCGCGAACAGCGACACGTTCGGCACGGTGCTCGACAGCGACGTGAGATCGCCCGCGCACGTGGTCGGAATGCTGCCGGTGCTCTGCAGGTAATCGAGCCAGTTCGGGACCGGCACCGCGCCGCCGATGCAACTCAACTGCTGCGCCGCCGAGGGAAGACCCGTCTGATCGACCGCGGCCGCGATGAGCTGTGAGTTCGGCAGATTCTGGAATTGGCCGATGCCGCCGCTGATCTGGCCGCGCGATCCGCGCGCCGCGCCGTCGAAGCCGCCGATCTGCGGATTGGTGCCGTACGTCCAGCTGAAGCCGAGGCGCGGGCTGACGTACACGCCGCGCGGCACGGCATCGTTGCGGGCGCCGAAGATCGAGTCGACGACGGGATTGAACGCCGGGTTTCCCTGAAAGTGCGCGGCGTCGACACGCAGGCCATAGGTGACCTGCAATCGCGGCGTGGGCCGGTAGGCATCGCCCAACCAGGCCGACGCGCCCAGATCGTCGCCGAGCCGGCGGTTGACCTGCAGGCGGCGCGAGAAGCTCGCGGGAATGCCGTTCTGGAAGTCCGCGATCGAGTTGTAGACGAAAGTGCCGTAGCGATTGGTCGTGTTGTCCTGCGAGTACCGGTTGTAGCGCAGGTCTACGCCGAACTTGTAGCGGTGCTTGTTGTCGAGGCTGATCCAGGAGATCTGGTTCTGTAGCTCGCTCGTGAAGGTGTTCGCGTTGCGCGGCAGCCCGGTGTTGCCGCCGAACAGCAGGTTCGAGACGCCGGCGGTGCCGTCGTCGAAGTTCGAGTTGACGCGCACCGTGGCCGAGGGGAGCGCGACGTACGGATCGCCACTCGACACGCTCGACGACACCGAGCCGCTGGTCTCGTTGAGGAAACTCTCGTGGAAGTAGGCGGAGTGGCGCGCCTGCACGGTCCCGCCGTAGCTGCGCGTCTCGCCGCCGTGGAGCGGCACCGCGGTCGTCGTCAGGTTGGTCGCGTCCTGACCGCTCCAGCGGCCATTCAGCGTGAGATTGAAGTTGTGCGTGCCGCTCGGCGCGAAGTCGAAGCTCGTGATGAACGAGCCGTTCTGCGTCAGCTTGCTGTTTGGAATCGCGGGCGACGTGAGCGGAATGTTTGCGCTGTTGAGCAGCGTGATGAGCCGCTGCACGGAGTCGGCCGACACGCCGACGCGCTCGAGTGCGAGTGGATCGGTATTGAGCAAATCCTGAAGATTGCTCGTGCGCCTGCCGAGCTGCCAGGAGAAGGAGTAGAACGCCTTGTCGAGCTGAATGGGGCCGGAGGCGCTGCCGCTGAGCTGCAGGTTGGTGAACTGCTGCCCGAGCTGGCGGCCCACGGCGTCGGTGTACTGCAGCGTGGGCGCGTCCACCGTCTGGTGGAACGAGCGTGTCACGTAGTTCGAGCCACTGTTCGTCCGGAGCGCGATCTGGGCGCCGGAGAAGCCTCCGCGCGACGGATCGAAGCTCGAGGTCGTGACGCGCGTCTGCGACGTGGCGTCGCGCGGCAGGTCGGTGCCCGAGAAGTTCAACCCGTTGAGCGTGATGTTGTTCTGGTCCGCGCCGAGTCCGAGCACGGAGAAGCCGTTCGCCGCGCCGTCGGCGCCGGGGATCAGCGTGATGCCGGGGAGCGTCGCCGCCATCGCCGACAGGTCGCCAAGGACGTCGATCGGCACGTTGCCGGTATTGATGGACTGATCGCGGCCGCCGATGTCCTGCTGATTCCCGTTCTGGTCGGGACGCTGGCGCCCGGCCGTGACGCGTACCGCGTCGAGGCTCACGGCGTTCTTGCTCAGCGTCGCGTCGCCGATGAGCACTTCCTCGTCGACCTCACGCTTGACCTCGAAGCGCGTCGGCTGAAAGCCAATGGTGGTGAACGACATCATGTAGTCGCCGCCGCCGCCGTTGAAGATGATCGTGTAGCGGCCGTCCTTGTTCGACTTGGTGTTGCGCGAGGTCTGATCCACGAGCGACGTGGCGGTCACGGTCACGTTCTCGACGGGCTTCTTGTCGGGCCCGAGCACGCGGCCGCGGATGATGTCGGAAGAGCCCTGCGCGTGCAGTGGAGCGACCATTCCAAGGAAGGCGACCAGCGCGAGCAATATCGTGCGACGAGGTGACACGGGATCCTCGAGAAGTGAATTGCGGACTTGAATGAGACACATCTACTACGCACGATGGGCCGTGGCCGCTGTCTGGGGGTTGGCTCACGTCTCCTCGCTCACGGCTCGCAGGAAAAAAACGACTGCGCCCCAGAGATCGTCGGGGGCGCATTGGTTGCTCGGTACATGAAATTTTCTTTGCGGATGCCGCGAACGCGGCCAACGCCCGCGGGGTGGATGTTCCCGTATGGCTCGGACGATTGGGAGCGGAGTATAACCATGGATGGGATTAGCGTCCGCTCCACACGCTGCCGTCGTCGCGCTCCTGTGCGCGGCGGCGGCGAACGCGCAAACCGACAGTAGCCGGTCCGTTCCGTGGGTCACGAAGCGCGACGTCACGGCCGTTGGCGTCGCGATTGCCGCCACCCTCGCCATCGCACCGTTCGATCACGCGATCTCGCGCGAGCTCGGCGATCCTGAAAGTCTGCGCAACAGAGGGCTCAACCGCGCCGCCGACAACATTGCGTTCCTGGGGGGAAGCGGGCCGTTCCTCGTGAGTGGACTCGTCTACGCCGCCGGCAGCGAGAGCCACATGCAGGGATTGGCGCACGCCGCGCTGCACAACATGGAAGCCATCGCGCTCGCGTCGAGCATCACGGGGCTCGCAAAGGGGCTCACCGGACGCGCGCTGCCGAACGTCGAGGCGCGGCACCAGTTCTCGTTCGGCCGAGGGTTCCACGAGGGGAACGGTCCGTTCGTCTCTTTCCCATCGGGGCACACCGCGGCGGCGTTCGCGATGGCCGCGACGATCGCCGGCGAAGTCGATCACGTCGATCCCCGCATCGGCCGCATTGCGGGCCCGATCGCCTACAGCGCCGCGGCGGCGGTGGGCGTGGCGCGCGTCATCCAGCGCGTGCACTGGCCGAGCGACTTGCCGCTCGCGGTAGTGATTGGAACGTGGAGCGGCCGCGCCGTGGAGAAACACGCGTACCGGAAAGGCCGCGCCGCCGCGGCGCTACGCGGATTGAGCGTTGTGCCGGCGGCGGGGGGACGCACGACGATCGCGTGGTCGTCGCTCGCTAGCCGGTATGAGCCTTCCGTTCCTTGAATGCGGAAATGAACCGCTGCGCGTCGGACTCGCTGAACGCCGTGGTGCCGTCCTTGTTTTTTCGCGAGTTCTCGAAGACGTGCATCTTCGAGCCGTTCTTGCCGTAGAACCGCAGGCCGCCGTCCTCGTACTTCACGTCGCTGATCTCGGAGACGGGCATCAACACCTGGTGGCTCAGCGCATCGGCGACGGTGTTCTTGACCATCTTCTCGATGCCCCCCGCGAAGCCATCGCCCGCATTGGTGGTGTCGGTTTTCTCGCGGACCTTGGCGATCACCTTCTGTCCGAGCCCGGCGATGACGGTGTCGCCGACGATCGCCAGCTCCACGGCGCTGTCGGCGCTCTGGATCTGGACGTCGTTCGGTCCGATGACGCGATTGGTGTCGCGTCCGGTGAACTTCACGTGATCGGCGGAGTCTCCCTTCGAGAGCGCTACCTCGTGATCACCCCCACACGCCGCGAGAACGAGCGGCGCGATCACGATGGCGACGCTGAGCAGGCTGCGGACCTTCGACATGTTTACCTCCGGCTGGCGTACTCTGCTTGTTTCAGCTCGAGGTATAACGTGCCGAACGGGAGCTTGGACTTCAACCGCAACAGCGTCCGCGCGCTGTCGTCGGAGAACCAGACTTCGGCGCCTCCGTTCTCGGAAAAGAGGCCCTTCGACTTGATGGTCGGCTTCACGACGATGGCGTCGTACTCCCCCGCCGGCACCTTGATGTGCTCTTTGCGGTCGACGCGGATGATCACCGGGTTCAGCTCCGGGTGGTAATACCGGTTGAACTCGTAGGTCTTGCCCACTTCGAGCGGAATCGACCGCATGAAGTAGATGAACGACCCCTCGTCGAGCGGCTCCGACACGCTGGGGAATTCGACCCCGTTGCGGACGTATCGCTTCTGCTCGGGATAGAAGTCGTAGGTAAAGTCCCCCTGATACTTCGTCTCGTCCTGGTGCTTCACGTGGTGAATCGAGACGAGCGATGTCGTATCGAACCAGCTCTCGTAGTGATCGTTGACGTGGAAGAACAACACCTTTCCGCGCACGTCGAACGTGGTGTGATAGGTGGGGTGACCGCGGATCGTCTCGATGCCGTCGACGCTCATCGACGCCGAACCGGCGTTCACGAAGTTGAGCTTCGCTTGGTAGCTGAGCTTTTCCCCGACGTGGAAGGGGACTTTGTAGGCAAGCTGCGGCTCCTCGCGGCGCGCGCCAGCGGGAGTAAACGCAGCGCGCGGCGAGTCCGCCGCGCTGATCAGGCCGGTTAAGGCGACAAACAAGAGTGCGATTCGCATTGGTAGCCCGATCCCATTCATAAGGTATGCCTGATCGGAAAATGGCATCCCGAGCGACGGGAATTTGGTTGAACGAACGCTCGGGCCGATGGCAAGGCGCGCGTCCGCGTTGGCCGCAGCGCCCGCGCCCGCTGCAGTCGCTAGATCTTCCCGACCGCGTCCGTGGCCGCGAGTCGCGAGAAATCCTCGCCGGGGTTGATGAACTTGTCCCGCTCCGCCCCGTACTGCTTTTCGTACAGCTGCCGATAGCGACCGTTGAGCGCGATGAGCTCGCGGTGCGTGCCGCGCTCGACGATCTGGCCATTCTCGAGCACGAGGATCTGGTCGGCGCTCTCGATCGTCGACAGCCGGTGCGCAATCACGAACGTGGTACGGCCGCGGCGCAGCGAGCGCAGGCCGTCGCGGATCAGCGCTTCGCTCTCACTGTCGAGGCTCGACGTCGCCTCGTCGAGAATCAGGATGCGCGGGTCGGCGAGGACCGCGCGGGCGATCGCGACGCGCTGCCGCTGGCCGCCCGACAGCTTCACGCCGCGCTCCCCGACGATCGTGTCGTACCCCTGCTCGAAGCGGTCGACGAACTCGTCGCAGTTGGCGATACGCGCCGCCTCGCGCACCTCGGCGTCGGTCGCACCGGGCTTGCTGAAGGCGATGTTTTCGCGGATCGAGCCGTCGAACAGGAAGTTATCCTGCATCACCACGCCAACGTGCGAGCGGTAGTCGCGCACCCGCACGTTCGCGATGTCGTGTCCGTCGACGAGCACGCGGCCGTCCTTCGGATGGTTGAAGGCCATGACGAGCCCAATCAGCGTGCTCTTGCCGCCGCCGCTGGCGCCCACGAGGGCCGTCGTCGATCCGGCCGGCGCATCGAACGACACGTGCTTGAGCACCTCGACCCCGGGCACGTACTCGAAGCTGACGTCGCGGAACTCGACGCGGCCGTCGACGTCGCGCAATGCCTGCTTGCCCGCGTCGGCCTGCGTCTCCGTCGCCATCTCGCGAATCTCGCGGATGCGATCGAGGCCGGCGAAGGCTTCGCTCACCTGCGTGCCGATCGACGCGATCTGCACGAGCGGTACCGCCATCAGCCCAACGCAAAAGGCGTAGGTCACGAAGTCACCGAGCGTCATCGTGCCATTGAGAATGGACCGGCCGCCGATGATGATCATCAGCACGCCGATGAGACCCGTGATCACCGCCGCGCCCGCGCCCACGGCCGACGTGCCCGTGATCGTTTTCGCGATGTTTCGAAACAGCTTGTGCGTTCCGCGCGCGAACACCAGCCGCTCCCGCGGCTCGGCGATGTAGACCTTGATCAACCTGATGCCGCCCAGCGTCTCGGTCAGGCGTCCCGTGACCTCGGCGTTGATCGCGCCTCGCTCGCGAAACAGTGGCCGCAGCCGCTTGAACGCGATCGTCATCATGCCGCCAAACGCCACGAGCACGAACAGCGTCGCGCTGGTGAGCTTCCAGTTGAGATACAGCAGCACGCCCAGCGCCATGAGGGCCGTCATGAAGCTGCCGAGCAGCTGGATGAGGCCCGTGCCGACGAGGTTCCGCACCCCTTCCGCGTCGGTCATGATGCGGGAGATGAGCACGCCCGTCTTCGTCGAATCGAAGTACGATATGGGCAGGCTGAGTACGTGCGCCTGCACGCGCTTCCGCATCTCGGTGATCGCGCGCTGCGCGGCGATGCTCACGACCTGCGCCAGCGAGAACGACGTCGCCGCCTGTATGAGCGTGGCGACCGCCGCGGCCGCGGCGAGCGGCATCAACAGGTCGGCGCGATGCTTACCGATCACGTCGTCGATGAGGTACTTTGACGTCAACGGCAGCACGAAGCCCGACAGTCGGTTGACGACCATCAGCGTCAGGCCGATCGTGAGCGACACCTTGTGCTCCGAGATCAGCTGCCGCGCTTCCTTCCACGCACGCGCCTTGTCGTACTTTGCCATGCTGAAATGTACGGCGGCGCGGCAATCCGGGTTACCATGCGACTTCGGCCAATTCCGATCTTTGTGCTCGCACTCGGCGGCGCTGCCTGCGCGCGAGCGGCGAGGAATTCCAGTCCGGCTGGCGCGCCGCCCAGTCCAGCGGAAGGCGAGATCGTCGGCACCGTGAACCGCTTTTTCGCCGCGATGCGCAGTCGCGACACCGCCACGCTGCACGCGCTCATCGCGCCGGACATGGGCATTGTCGCAAGCGTCGCGAGCGTCGCGCCGGCGAAGGAAGCGGCCGCCGCGCCGACGATCCGCCGGCAGACGGGCGCGTCCTTCCTCACGGCTATCGCCACGAGCAGGGTCGAGCTGCGCGAGCGCATGTGGGCGCCCGAAGTCCGCGTCGACGGAGCGATCGCGATTCTCTGGGCGCCGTACGACTTTCACCGCGGCGCGGAGTTCAGCCACTGCGGCCACGACACCTTTCAACTCGCGCATGAGGGCGGCAGGTGGGTCGTGACCGCGCTGGCGTACACGGTGCAATCCACCGGCTGCCCGCCGTCGCCCGTTCCGTAGTTGGCGTAGCAACTGGGGGTAACGGCTATCATAGAGTATGCGCCTACGCCTTTCAGCAGCTCTCGCACTCGCTCTCGCGCTGTCGTCGCCCGCCGGCGCCCAGACGTCTCCCCCACCCGTGAACCGCGAGTTCCGCGCGGTGTGGGTGGCGACTGTTGGGAACATCGACTGGCCCTCCAAGCCCGGCCTCAGCACGTGGGATCAGCAGCGCGAGCTGCTCGGCATTCTCGATCGCGTCGCCGCGCTCAACATGAACGCGGTCGTGCTGCAGGTGCGGCCCGGCGCCGACGCATTCTTCGCGTCGCCCTATGAGCCCTGGTCGCAGTACCTGACGGGCCGGCAGGGACGCGCCCCCGATCCCGCGTGGGATCCGCTCGCCTTCGCCGTTGAGCAGGCGCACAAACGCGGACTCGAGCTGCACGCCTGGTTCAATCCCTACCGCGCGCACTACACGCGCGACTCGTTGGGCGCGGCGAACACACACATCTCGAAAACAAATCCGGAGCTCGTCCGCCGGTACGGCACCTTCCTCTGGATGGATCCGGGCGACCCGGAAGTCCGCCGCCGCTCCGTGCGCGCGATCGTCGACGTCGTGAAGCGGTACGACGTCGACGGCGTGCACATCGACGATTACTTCTATCCGTACCCGGAAAACGACTCGGCGGGCAAGCCCGCCGACTTTCCAGATTCATCGACGTATGCCCGCTATCGAGCGCGCGGCGGCACGCTTGGCAGAGACGACTGGCGGCGTGACAACGTCGACCGGCTCGTGGACACCTTGTACAAGACCGTCCACGCGACGAAGCCGTGGGTGAGAGTCGGCGTCAGCCCGTTCGGCATCTGGCGTCCGGGCAATCCGGCGCAGATCAAAGGGTTCGACGCGTACACCCAGATCTACGCCGACTCGAAGAAGTGGCTGCAGCGCGGGTCGCTCGACTACATCGCGCCGCAGCTGTACTGGCCAATCAAGCCGCCCGACCAGAGCTTCCCGGTGCTGTACGATTGGTGGCTGGCGCAGAACACCAAGAAGCGCCACGTCTGGCCGGGGCTCGCGACGTATCGCGTGACCGAGAACAGTGCGCGGCACATCGCGGCGGAAGAGATCGTCGACGAGATCGATTCGATCCGCGCGCGCGGCGGCGACATGGGCCATATCCATTTCAACATGACCGCGCTCATGAAGAACCCGGACAGCCTCGTCGAGAAGCTGTCCGCGCTCTACGCCGTTCCGGCGCTCGTACCCGCCTCACCCTGGCTCGGCGCGAAGCCACCTGCGCGCCCGTCCGCGTCACTTCACCGCGACGCTGCGACGAACGACTACGTCCTCGCGCTCGCGCCGAAAGCGGGAGAGGCGGTTTGGCTGTGGGCCGTGCGCACCGAGGTTGGTGGCGAGTGGAAGCAGGAAGTGCTGCCGGGATGGCTGCGCGCGCACGCGCTGCTCTATCCGGACATCGGGCGCGTCTACGTGACTGCAGTGAGCCGCACCGGAATCGCGAGCGCACCGGCGGTGATCGACAAACCGCCGCGCTAGCGGCGACGTCGTCCCCCGGCCGCTTCGCTCGCGAGGACAACTAGGCTCGCGTCTTCGCCCGCTTCTGATTCTCCCCCATGACGCGCAGCACATTGCCGCCCCACAGCTTCCGGATGTCATCCTCGCTGTAGCCGCGGCGCACGAGCTCCAGTGTCACGTTGAACGTCTCGTCGGCGCCGTTCCAGCCTTTCACGCCGCCGCCGCCGTCGAAGTCCGAGCTGATGCCGACGTGATCGATTCCCGCCACCTTCACGGCGTGATCGATGTGATTCACGAAATCCTGTACGTTGGCCGACGGCCACCGCGTCTCGATCTCCGCCATGCGGCGATCGTACTCCGCAAGCTTCTCCGGCGCCAACGAGGCGCGCTGATTCCCGCGCCCGCCGCCACCGCCGCGCGCCGGGGCCGGTCCAAAGAACTCTTCGTTGAGCTTGCGCACCGCCGTGTCGCGCACCGCCGGCTGCACCTTCACATAGCCGGTGAACGCCACCGTCTGCATCACGCCGTTGTTCCGCTTGATTGCCGCGAGCATCTCGTCATCCATGTTGCGCGGCACGTTGGCGATGGCCGTGGTGCTCGAGTGCGAGCCGATCACCGGAGACGTCGACAGCGCGGTCGCCTGCATCATGCACTCCTTCGACACGTGCGACACGTCGACCATCATGCCGACGCGATTCATCTCGGCCACCACCTGCTTGCCGAACGGGCTGAGGCCGTGCCACTCCGGTCCCTTCGGATCGGTCGACGAGTCGCAGATGTTGTTGTTCGACGTGTGCGCCAGCGTCATGTAGCGCGCGCCGAGGTCGTAGTACGTCTTGATCAGGCTCAAATCGTGGCCGATCACCCAGCCGTTCTCGATGCCGATGCCGGCGATCAGCTTGCCCGAATTGTGAATCCGGATCACGTCCTCCGGCGTGTACGCAATCTCGATGAGATTCGGGTACATCTGCTCGGCCATGCGGTGGATCGCCGTGAACTTGGTCATCGCCCGCTGCTTGGCCACGGCGTCGCCGCTGTCGGTGCGCGCGCCCTGGCCAACGTACACGGCGAAGAAGGCCATGTCGTAGCCGCCGGCCTTCATCTTGTCGAGATTGACCTGCGACGGCATTGTCTTGGGGTCGGCGGCGGCCGTCGCGAAGTTGTCGGGGATGTCCTTGTGCGTGTCGATCGTGATGACGCGCGAGTGGATGGCGCGGGCACGAGCCACGAGATCCGCATCGCCTCCCGTGCTCGGCGCAGCCGAAGGCGATGCGGGGGACACGGGCGACGCGGTGCCGGCGGGGTGAGAACAGGCGGCGGCTGCCGCGGCGAAAACGAACAGCATACGGTGACGCATGGATGATCTCAGAGGTGGGAACGCTGACAATAGATCGTCGGACCGACGGTTCGTCCAGTCGATGCGGCGCATCACGCTCGAGATCGTGATCGGATTCATCGGCGTGTACGCGGCGTTCGCGCTGACGGCGTACAAGGAGCGTCGCGACCAAGTCGAGCGCCGGCATCAGATCAAGCGCGCGCTCATCGCCGAGATCAGGCCGATCACCGAAACCGCGCGCAACAACGCCGTGCTATGGAGGCAGGCCATCGCGCGCTACGACTCGTCGGTGGCGGCCGGCAAGCCAATCGTCCGTCCATTCATCGAAACGGTCGCGCTGAACGATCACGTCTGGGAAGCGACGAAGCAGGGCGGTGGCTGATTTCTCGATCAGGGAGATCCTTCCGCGTTCCGCGGCGGGGCCGAACGCGTTCTTCGTCCCCGGTACGACGAAATTGTTTCCGTCCTTCGAGCTCTACGGAAATGCGATGCGCCGGCTGGGCGCCATGGATCAGTCGACGGTGTCCAACGGTGACAGCCTGCTGGTCCGGCTCGCTCGCGATACGATCTGACGGTAGCGAGTACGGTGATTGCACTCTGACGGTGCATGAACCGCCACCCCGCCCCGGCCCGAACTCTACAAAAGCGCTATCGAGCGCTGGCGATCGCTCTCCTGGGCCTCTCCGCGGCCTGCGGCGGCTCCACAACCGAGCCCGACGGGCATTCGCCAATGGCTGACGTCGCCGCCGGCATCGCACAAGCGGCCGCGGCGGTCACGGGGCAGAAAGCGCCGATCGCCGACGCCTATGAAAAGGGCCGTTACGTCGGCTTCGACACGCACACGTATCCGGGCACGAGCACCATGCGCGCCTGGAAAAACGCGCCGGGCGCTCCGTACTCCTGGGTCGGGTACTACCTGCCGTCGCCCTGCCACGCTGACAAATCGTGGACGGGCAAGCGCGACACGCTGCAAGCAATGGGCTGGGGCGTCGCCGTCGTCTACGTCGGACAGCAGACGTGGGGCAAGACGCCGCGCACGCTCACGCCCGCGCAGGCCGACGCCGCGCGGAAGCAGAGCGACTGCAATCAAAATCTCATGAGCGCCGCCGAAGGCACCGCGAACGCCAACGACGCGACCGCGAAAGCGGCGGCCGAAGGTTTTCAGAAAGGCGCCGTCGTCTTTCTCGATCTCGAGCGCGTGGAGAAAGTGCCGCAGGCGATGAAGGACTACTATCGCGCCTGGACGGCACGCATGCTCGCCAACGGCCAGTACCTGCCCGGCATCTACACGCACGAGCACAACGCGGCGGAGATCTTCGCCGACGTGCAGAACGTGTTCAAGCAGGCGGGCGACACGACGACGCCGCGCTTCTGGATCGCCGGCGGCAAGGGGTTCGACGAAGGGCGCGCGCCGCAGGACGTCGGCTTCGCGTTCGCCGGCATGTGGCAGGGCGTGATCGACGTCGCGCGCTCCGTCGCGAACATCAAGCTGCCGGTCGACGTGAACGTGGGGTCGTGGAAGTCGCCGTCGGAGTCGGGCATCTCCGTCCAGTAGCTCGCTCGAGCCTCACCTCGCGGGCGCGGCGAGTGCCGGGTACATTCCCCCGCGCATTTCCCTACCTGACGTGAGGATATCGATGAAGCGAATTGCACTCGTTGCGCTGCTGCTGGCGGCGCCGCTCGTTGCGCAGGACTCCACCGCTGGCCGCGGCCGCGGACGTGCCGGCGGTGGTGGAGGGGGCGGATGGACCGGCCCGATGGACAGTGTCCGCGCACGCCAGCTCTACGTGAGCAAAGATCCGAAGGACCTCCGCGGTTGCGTACCCGCGGTCTGTGAGCGCGGCCTCGTCGGCAAGCGGCGCACGGACAGCGTCTATGCGGCGAAGGCCCCGGGCCTGTACGAGTTTCAGAAGATCAAGTACAAGAGCCGCGCGGACGGCCTGGAGGTCCCCGCCTACGCCTTTTCGCCGATCGCCAAGGGTACGACGAAGCACGCGGCGCTCGTCTGGGTACACGGCGGCGTCCACGGCGATTGGGACACGGGGCTGTTTCCCTTCATCGTCGAGGCGGTCAAGCGCGGCTACGTGGTCGTGACGCCCGACTACCGTGGCAGCACGGGCTTCGGCGACGAATGGATGAAGAAGATCGATTACGGCGGCAAGGAAGTAGACGACGTGCGCTCCGCCGCCGACTACCTCGCCACGCTCCCCTACGTCGACGTCAACCGGCTCGGCATCATGGGCTGGAGCCACGGCGGCTTCATCACGTCGCACATTCTCTTCCGCGACAACAACCCGTTCAAGGCGGGCGCCGCGATCGTGCCGGTGACGAACCTCGTGTTCCGCCTGTCCGACCACGGTCCGAGCTACGCGCGCGACTACGCGGCCGAGGAGGGACTGCAAGGGCTGCCGTTCGAGAGCAACTGCGGCCCGAACCACGACACACCGTGCATCGACCTGTACCTCGAGCGCTCGCCGGTCTTCCACGTCGAGAACCTCAAGGTCCCGATGCTCGTGCACGTGGCGACGAACGACTGCGACGTCTTCTTCCGCGAAGACCAGCAGATGGTCTACACCCTCCGCGCGCTCAAGCCGACGCTCGCCGAGACGAAGATCTACAAGGACCCTCCGCCGGGACGCGCGGGTTGCGGGCACACCTTCAGCCGGCGCGTGAATCCCGAGACGCTCCAGCGCGAGGACAGCCCGGAGCAGATCGATTCGTGGAACCTGACGTGGGCATTTTTTGCGCGGACGCTGAAGCCGTAGCTCGAGCCCCAGTAGAAAAAACGGCACCCCGAGCCATGCGCGGGGTGCCGTTTTTCCATCGCCAACATCAATCCGCGAGGCAGCGCGCCGCGCCGCGTGCGCGCGCTATACCTTGCTGCTCTCGTCCAATTGATCTTGCAGGCTCACCGGATCAGTGTCGTGCGCCTCACCCGGCGCGAACGTATGGACGCGCAATTCCGTCTTGCGGGCCAACGCGACGAACAATCTGATGGGGAGGGTCGATCCTGGCGACGGCATCTTGCGATCTGCGCCTTCCGGCGCTGTGCTGTCGTAGACTCGCCAAAGTTCGCCGTAGCGATTGACGAGGAAGATCGACGTGAACTGCTGGATGACGCGGGGAGCGTCGTCCTTCGTGGGAATTACCGCCAAAGCAGCGGCCACACTACTCGCACTAACCATGGTTGTCGACTCCGCGGGGGGCCCGTCGTCGGGCCCGTTACCGGAACTACGCGATACTGCAGTGGGGCGAATATGTGCACACCAGCAAGTTTCCACAACAGGTGCAGCAATTCTTGTATGCCGGGTCTGCATACAATTGTGGGACGCCGCTCCATCCCCGCTCGCCGAGTGACGCGTTGCCAAACAGATGAGCCGATCCGCGCCCCTAGCGAACGTTCTTGCCGCCGATCGATCCGCGCCGGTCGTCGAGCACGAAATGACTCTTGGCCGGCATCTGAATCGCCGCCAGCGCCTTGGCGTCGAGCGTGGTGTTCGCCGGGATGATCCCTTCGCGCTGTAGGAGGTACGCGGTCACCGCGTACGTCTGCTCCGATGTCAACGAGCCGGGAGCGGTAAGGGGCATGGCGCGGCGGATGTAGTCGTACAACGTCGTGGCGTACGGCCAGTAGTTGCCGATCGTGCGAGGAATCTTGTAATCGCTCGCGAAGTCGAACGTCTTCGGTCCGCCGATCAGCTGCGGATAGGCCGGCGGCTTTCCTTCGCCGTTCGCGCCGTGGCAGGAAGCACAGGCGCCCGCGAACACCGCGGCGCCCTGCTCGGGCGTTCCACTGCCTGCCGGCAACCCCGCGCCGTCGGGCGACACGTCGATGTTCACCGCCGCGATCTCCGCGGGGCTCGCCGTGTGTCCGAGGTTGAACTGCTTCGGATCCTTGTCGCCCAGGTAGTCGTCGCGCGCGTCGAGGCGGCAGCCGGTCGTGGCGACCAGCGCAGCCACGGCGGCGGCCAGCGCCAGCCGGACGGTGGTGGCGTATGTCATGTCGCGGCCTCGAAGGTCACGGTGCCGTCGCGCGCGACGCGCCAGGCGCGGATCGAGTTGAAGTGGTAGTCGGTGCCCGGGCCGCGAACGGCCTCGAGCTGCGCCATCGTCGGCTGCACATAACCCGTATCATCCACGGCGCGGCTCATGAGCATACTCTCATTACCGTCCCATTGCCACATGTACTGGAACCGCGTGTGCACCTTGGGCGTGAGCGGCGACAGCAGCTCGGCTTCCACCCACGTTTTGCCGCCGTTGGTGCTGATGTCCACGCGCTGAATGCGCCCGCGACCGCTCCAGGCGATGCCCGACACCGGCCACCAGCCCGGCCCCGACAGCTTCTGCGGATACGACGGCGACGTGATGATGGACTTCGCGTCCATCTCGAAGCTGAACATCCGGATCTTCTCTCCGGGAAGCGGATCGGTGTACTTGGACGTCTCCCACCGGGTCATGAACGGGTCGGTGCCGAGCTTGATGCGGCGCAGCCATTTGACGTTCATGTTGCCCTCGTAGCCCGGGAGCAGCAGGCGGATCGGAAACCCCTGCTCGGGACGAAGCGGCTCGCCGTTCTGCGCGTAGACGATCAACGCGTCGTCGCGGGCCTTCGTCATCGGCACGCTGCGCGACAACAGACACGCGTCGCCCCCTTCGGCGAGGAACCACTTCGCCTCCTTCTTGACTCCGGCCTCGTTGAGGAGCGTCATGATGGGCACGCCGGTCCACTCGCTGTTGCTCGTCATGCCGTCGACCTGCTGCGGCGTCATCGCCGGCTTGGGCGTGCGATACGCCGCGCGGCCGTTGCCCGAGCATTCGATGAAATGGGTGCGCGTCACGGCGGGGAAGCGCTTCAGGTCCTCGACGCTGAACTCGATCGGACGGTCGACGAGCCCGTGCACCAGCAGCGTGTGCTTCGCCGGGTCGATCGTGGGAATGCCGGCGTGGATGCGCGTGAAGTGCAGGTCCGACGGCGTGATGGTGCCGGTGAAGTCCTGCAGGGGCGACAGTGCGGTGCCGGTGATCTCGCCCACGGGCGCGCGCTGCGGATTGACGAAGGGCGACCGCGAGCCGACCGCCGTGGTCGGCGCGCCCGGCACCTTGGTCGGGTCCGCCGGGACGACCGGCGGCGGCACGGCGGCTGCCTTCTGCTGGGCCTCGGCGGGCAGGTTGGTGAGCAACACCCCACCCGCCGCCGCGGCCGCGCCGGCGATGAGCATTCGCCGGCTGATCGGCTTCTCGGTCATGAGTATTCTCGAATTGTCGTCTGTCGCGTTCGCGCTATTTGGAACGGAGCACGGACGCGGGCGCGGTCACGATGGCCGCACCGGGATTGGTCGTTCGGGCCAGCACCTTGGGCGGTCGAAAGGCGGCGTGGCCCTTCGTGTCGTACGGCACGTCGGCGGGTGCGCCGCCGGTCGGCCAGTCGGTCTCTTTTCCCGGTGAATCCGGGCGCGTCATCGCCGTGACGTACGCGGCGACGTCGAACGCCTGCTGGTCGGTGAGCGTGCCGGGGCGATCGAACGGCATGTTGTGCCGAATGAACGACGCGGCGCGTTCCTGACGGGCCATCGACGCGCCAACGCTGAACGACGCCGGGCCCCACAGTGCAGGAATCGGTCCCATGCCCGCGCCGTTGTCGCCGTGACAGCGCGCGCAATTCTCGGCGTACAGCGTGCGTCCGCGCGACGAATCACCGAGGAGCGGCGGCATCTTCGGCATCCCCTCGCCGCGCACGTGCTCGCCCGTCGGCACGCCCTTGGAGATGTACGAGAGGTAGGCCACGATGTCCTGCATCTCGCGGCTGTCGGACGGCAGCTTCGAGCCGGCAAGACTCCGCGTGAAGCAATAGTTGACGCGATCCTCGATCGGCACCACCGCGCCGCTGCGATCCATGTACTTCGGGAATCGCGCGTACGCGCCGGCGAGCGGCGCCGCGTCCGCGCGCCGGCCTTCGTCGAGATGACAGCTCGTGCAATTCAGCCTGCTGCCCACGTAGTTCGGCAGGCTGTCGCGCGTGTGGGTGATGATCGCGAGCCCGCGATAGACCGAGGTCTCGTACGGATCATCCGGCGTGCTGTCGACGACGGGCGGCTGCCAGCTCTCGGGATTCCACCCGCGCGTCGCGACGCGCGTCGCCGCACTTCCCGCCGCCGCCGCCGCCGCCGCCGCCGCCGCCGCCGCCGCCGCCGAGGAATCGCGGCCCGACGCCTCCTGCAACGAGCACGCGCTCACGGCCGCGACCGCCGCGGCGAGCGCGGCGGCGAGCGGGTGAGCCCAACGAAAGGTGCGCATCGTCTCCCGCGATCAGCTCACGTGCTTGATCGCGTTCCCCACGACGTCGAACATGCGGTCGATGTGCGCCTTCTCGAGGATGAGCGGCGGCGAAAGGGCCAGCGTGTCGCCGGTGGAGCGAATCATCACGCCATCCTCGAAACACTTGAGGAACACATCGAACGCCCGGGCGCCCGGCGCGCCGGCGCGGGGCTCCAGCTCGATACCCGCCACGATCCCGATGTTGCGCAGGTCGATCACGTGCGGGATTCCCCGCAACGAATGGACGGCGTCGGCCCAGTACGACTCGAGCGACGCAGCGCGCTCGAACAGCGCTTCGCTGCGATACAGCTCGAGCGTCGCAAGTCCCGCGGCAGCGGCCAATGGATGACCGGAGTAGGTGTAGCCGTGAAAGAGCTCGATCCCCGCCGTGCTGCTGTTGACGATCGCGTCGTAGATCGAGCCGCGCGCGCACACGGCGCCCATCGGCACCGCCGCGTTGGTGATTCCCTTGGCCACCGTCATCATGTCGGGCGTGACGCCGAACTTCGTTGCGCCGAACGAGGTGCCGAGCCGCCCGAAGCCCGTGATCACCTCGTCGAAGATCAGCAAAATGCCGTGCTTGTCGCAGATCTCGCGAATGCGCTGCAGATACCCCTTCGGCGGTATGATCACGCCCGTGGAGCCGGCGACCGGCTCGAGGATCACCGCGGCGATGGTGGACGCGTCGTACTTCGCGACCATCTCTTCGAGCGCGTCGGCGAAGTGCGCGCCGTTCGCCGGCTGCCCACGCGTGTACGCGTTGGTCGACAGATCGTGTGTGTGCGGCAGGTGATCGACCGCGGGGAGCATCTGCGCCGCGAACTGCCTGCGGTTCGCCTCGATCCCGCCCACGGAGATGCCGCCGAAGCCCACGCCGTGATAGCCGCGCTGCCGTCCAATGAAGCGCACTCGCTGCGGCTCGCCCTTCGCCTGCCAGTAGGCGAGGGCGATCTTGAGCGACGTGTCCACCGCTTCCGACCCCGAGTTCCCGAAGAAGATGCGGTCGATGCCCGTGGGAAGCATTCCGACGAGCTGCTTCGCGAGCTCGAAGGCGAGCGGGTGCCCCATCTGGAACGGCGGCGCGTAGTCCATGACGCCCGCCTGCTCGCGAATCGCGGCGGTGATCGACTCGCGGCAGTGGCCGGCGTTCACGCACCACAAGCCGGCGGTGCCGTCGAGAATCTGACGTCCGTCATCCGTGGTGTAGTACATGTCCTTTGCGGCGACCAACATGCGTGGCGCGCGCTTGAACGCCTTGTTGGCGGTAAAGGGCATCCACAGCTCGTCGAGCGACGTGGTGTGGGGCGTGGGGCGTGGGGCGCTGGGCGCGGAAGTAGTCGTCATAGGATGCGGCGTGACGTGCGTGGAACCGACGGAGTTGCTTAGGTTGACGGAATATGCGCGCGAACGACCGCCTCGGGGAGGATGCCTCCATGACGAAAGAGCCGAAGCCTGAAATAGAGCTGGAGGAGGTCCAACGGCGCCTCGCGGAGATCCAGCACCGCAAGCGCGGCGGAATGCGCTGGGACGTCTCGAAGCACACAGCCGAGATGGCCCTCGTGGCGCTCGAGGGCGAGGGCGAGCGCCGGGTGCAGAGGGGGAAGGGGCGGCGCCGCAAACGCAACAAGAGGCTCTTGTAGCAGGGTTTAGGGGATTGGGTATAGGGTTTAGGGAAGGTACGCCGCGCCGTTGGCGCGGCTCGATTGATGGACCTCGCCAAGTCCTAACAAAAAGCGGGCGCGCCCGCACTCCTTCCCGAAACCCTATACCCCCAAACCCTAGACCCTGCCTTTGGCAGCCTAGACCCGCTTGTCTTTCCACCGCCCCTTACGAAACACTAGGGCTCCGGCAATGGCGTAGGTCGAGAACGCGATCGCGATGGCCAGATAGATGCCGCGCGGTCCCATCCCGAATCGAATCGCCAGCACGTACGCCAGCGGAATCTCCCAGCACCAGAACACCAGCAGGTTGAGCACCGTCGGCGTCCGCGTGTCGCCGGCGCCGTTGAACGACTGCGAGATCACCATGCCCCAGGCATAGAACGGAAAGCCGCAGGCGACGATCCGCAGCGCGTCGGAGGCGAACGGCACGATCGCCGGATCCTGCGTGAACAACCGCGCGATGTGCGGCGAGAACACCGCCAGCAGCGCGCCGACCACGCTCAGCACCACCATGTTGTACGTGCCCGCCATCCTCACCGCCTGCTCGGCGCGGTCCGGCTTTTTGGCGCCGAGCGCCTGACCGACCATCGTTGCCGCGGCGTTGGCGAGACCCGCCGCCGGCAGCAGCGCGAACATGATCACGCGAATGCCGATGGTGTAGCCGGCCAGCACGTTGCTGCCGAAGGTCGAGAGAATGCGGATCAACGCGATCCAGCTGCCCATACCGATGAGGAGTTGAATCGACCCCGACCAGGCGAGACGAACGAGGCGGGCGATGAGCGCAGAATCGAGCCGTAGATGCCGCACGTGAATGTCGATCCGCGACCCGGGCTTGAGCAGCCGGCTGAGCGCGAACAGCGCCCCGGTGCCTCGCCCGATCGTCGTTGCCACCGCGGCGCCGGTCACACCGAGCCGCGGAAACGGACCCAGGCCGAAGATCAGGCACGGGCCGAGCAGAATGTTGATGGCGTTCGCCAGCCAGAGCACGCGCATCGCGATCGCCGCGTCTCCCGCGCCGCGGAAGATGGCGTTGATCACGAACAACATCACGATCGTCACCTGTCCGCCGAGCATGACCCGCGCGAACGACGTACCCGTGGCCAGCACGTCGGACGACGCGCCCATCAACGAGAGCAGATGGGGCGCAAGCGTCGCCCCCGCGAAGCCCAACACCAGCGCGACGAGGAGCGCGAGCAGGATCACCTGCCCCGCGGCCCGCGCCGCTCCTTCGCGGTCGCGCTCGCCGGTGCGCCGCGCGACCAATGCGGACCCGGCGATCGCGAGACCCATCGCGACGGCATAGACGAGCGTGAGCCACGACTCGGTGAGTCCCACGGTCGCCACCGCGCTCGCGCCGAGCTTCGACACGAAGAACACGTCGCAGACGGCGAACACGCTCTCCATGATCATTTCCAGCACCATCGGCACGGCCAGCACGAGGATCGCGCGCGCCACCGAGCCTTCGGTGTAATCGCGATGCGACCCGCGCAACGCTTCCCGGACCGAGTCCCAGAAGCCGCCGTCGATATGTGTATCAGAGATTGTCGTAGACAAAGAACCCTCGTGTTCCAGCAAGAGACGGCGCGGCGGCGGACGCCTGGTCAACATCGTGCGCAAACCAAAAAGGCGGCACCGATCGCGGCGCCGCCTCTCGAGAAACAACGAGCCGTAGATGCGCGATCAGTGAATTCGTTCGTCGTACACGAGAACGGCCGCCGGTTCGCCCGAGTAGGCGGTCGACGAACGCATCGTGTCGGAAAAAGAAGTGATCACTGAAGCGGCTCCGTGAAAATGGAAAATACGGGAGGGCATTATACCGATAAAAAGACAACAGATGCAAGAGATGATTTCGGGGACCTCGACTGATCGCTACGCCGGGACGGCTCCGTCATTCTGTTCACGGATTGCGCGGATCGTGCGGAAACGGCCGGATCGCTCGGCGCGCAATCAACGCTCCGCGCGCAACGAGCCCGGACGACTTTTCTTTGGAACAGACGCTCGGGAAGCAATTAGGGGCAGCCCGAGCGTCTGTTCCAAAGAAAAAAATGTTCGTCCGGGCTCGTTGCGAGAGAATCCATCGCTCCTCACGGAGCGATCCGGCTGTTTCCGCGGCTGTTTCCGCGTTATCCGTGAACAAAACGACGGAATCGTCCCGGCGTAGCGGCCAGTCGAGCTCCGCTACGGCTGAACGACCTTCCCGACAGGATCTCCATTCGCATCGAGAATCACAATGGGCGCAATCTTCGTCGCGGCCAGAGCACTTTCGATCTTCGACCGATCTCCGACAATCACGATCGCAAGTTTTTCGGGATCGAGATACTTCTGCGCAACTCGGACGACGTCCTCCTTGGTCACCGCGCTCACTTCTTTGGCGAATTTCTGGTAGTAGTCCTCCGGCAGACCCTGCGTGTAGATCGACGCGATGCTGCCGTTCACCCCATTCACGGACGCGAAGCTCGCCGGCAGGCTCTGCACCAGACTCGCCTTCGCCTGGGCGAGCTCGTCGTCGCTCGGCGGGCGCGGGCCGCGAATGTCGCGCAGCTCTTTCATGAACTCGATCAGCGCGCTGTCGCTCTTCGCCGTGACGATTTCGCCGCCCGCGCGGAAGGGACCGGGGCCGCGGCCAAACGAGAAGTTGGAGCCCACGCCGTAGCTGTACGCTCTCACTTCACGGATGTTGTGGTTGAGCCGCGATTGAAAGAGCACGCCGAGCATCTCGTTCATCACCCGCAGCGCGTAGTAGTCGGGCGTGTCGCGCGACGGGCCCACGGCGCCAATCGAAAAGGTCGATTGCGCCGCTCCCGGCTTGTCGACGAGATAGATGGTCGTCGCCTTCGCCTCCGCCGTGGGGGGATAGACGAAGCTCGGCATGGAGCCGCCGATGTGCCACGCGGCAAGCGCCTGCTCGATCGTGCGCCTCACGTCGGCGGTCTTCACGTCGCCGGTCACCGTGATGATCGCGTGACCGGGTTGGAAGTAGCTCTTGTAGAAGGAGACGAGATCGTCGCGCGTGATCGCCGACACCGACGTCTCGCTCGTCGAGCGGCCGTAGGGGCTGGCGGTCGTGTACAGGACTTTCGGAAACACCACGCTGGCAATGCCCGCCGTGCGGTCGCGGTTCTGCGTCAGCGACACGATCGTGCGCGCCCGAAGGCGGTCGAGCGCCTCCTGCGGGAAGGTCGGGTTCTCGAGTACGTCGGCGAGAATCGCGAGCGTTGGCGCAAACTTGTCGGTGGTCGACAGGAAGCTGATGCGTCCCGACTCCGATTGGATCTGCACGCTCAGTCCGGTGCCGAGCAGTTGGAGATCGCTCGAGATCTGATCGCCGGTGCGACGCGTCGTGCCCTCGGTGAGCATCGACGAGACGAAGCCGGCGAGGCCCGTCTTGTCGGCCGGCTCGTACTGGTTCGCGCCGCCGACGAAGTTGATCTGGAACGACACGAGCGGAAGTCCGGGCCGCTCCGACACGACGAGCTGCGCGCCGTTGGCCAGCGTCGTCTTGGTCCAGGTCGGAACGTGAAGCTCGGGCGCCGCGCTCGCCGCGGGAATCACGCGCCGGTCGAGCGCCTGCGACTTGGTGGTCTTCTGCTGCGCAAACGAGGGCGACGCGGCCACGAGCGCCACGGCCAGCGCGCGAAAAGAGTGCGATGTCATGGCTTGCCCTCAGGGGTCTTCTCGGTGAACGGATCGGTGACGACGGTGCTCCGCTCGGCGTGCGACGCGAGGTCGGTTTTGCCGAGGGGAACGTTGCTCAGCACCACGCGCGCTTTGCCGAGGTACTTGTTCGCGACGCGTTTCACATCGTCCGCGGTCACGGCCTGCCACCTCGGATAGTCCACGGTGAACGAATGGCTCGGGTCGTTGAAGAACGTCTGGTCCTGCGCGAGCTGGAACGCCTTGCCGAGATTCGACTGGAGGCCGTTGAGAAAGCTGAGCTGCTGTCCGGCTTTCACGCGCTTCAACTCGTCCGCGGTCGGGCCCTCGCGCTTGAACCGCTCGATGACCGAGTCGGCCTGCGCCTCGACTTCGGTGAGGGTGTGTCCCGGGCGCGGCGTCACGATGACGCCGAACTGGCCCACGTTCTCCGACTCGTTCTGGAACACCGACACGGCGCTGGCGCTCTGCGCGTCGTAGACCAGCGCTTTGGTGAGCCGCGCGATGCGCGAGCCGCCGAGGATGTCACTCAACAGGTCGAGCGCGTACTGGTCTTCGGCGTGATAGCCGGCACTCGGCCACTGAATGAACAGCCGTGGAACCTGTACGCGATCTTCGAACGTCAGTCTCTTTTCGCCTGTGAGTGCCGATGGGCCCACGGTGGGACGCGCGAACGGCTTGCCGCGCGGAATGTCCTTGAAGTACTTCGCCACCCAGCTCTTCGCTTCGGTCGGCTTGAAGTCGCCGACGACCACGAGCGTGGCGTTGTTCGGCGCGTAGTAGACACGGAAGAAGTTCTTCACGTCTTCCACCGACGCGTTGGTGAGATCGTCCATGTAGCCGATTGTCGGCCACGAATACGGGTGCGACTTGGGATACATCGCGAGTCCCATGACCTCGCGGTCGCGCTGGTACGGCTGGTTGTCGTAGCTCTGGCGCCGCTCGTTCTTCACGATGTCGCGCTGCGCCTTGAACTTCGCCTCGTCGAGCGAGTCGAGCAGAAAGCCCATGCGGTCGGACTCGAGCCAGAGCGCGGTCTCGAGATAGTTCGACGGATCGGTCTCGTAGTAGCGTGTCCAGTCGTTGTCGGTCTGGCCGTTGTTTCCGCCGCCCACACCCTCGGTGAACTTGTCGTGCATGCCATAAGGCACGTGTCCCGAGCCGGTGAACATCACGTGCTCGAACATGTGCGCGAACCCGGTGTGGCTGGCGACTTCGTTCTTCGAGCCGACGTGGTAGATCACTTCGACTGCCACGGTGGGCGTCGCGTGATCTTCCGAGAGGACCACGGTGAGGCCGTTCGGCAGCGTGTACTTCTCGAAGGGAATCTTGATCGACGGGCTCGACGCCGGCGCTGCTCGCTGCGCACGCGCGGCAGTCATCGGCGCGATGGCGAGCGCCATCGTGGCGAGAACTAATGCTCGCGGTGGAACGGTGCTGGTCACGGTTCGTACCTTTCGTTCATGTGGATTGGCTGAGTCGGACGCGCACGCGGCGTCCAAGCGTATTATGAGACGCCTCGCGCCAATCGCCAATGACTTTGGGATGAGCGGCGGCTGATACATTCCTTACAATGCGTCTCAAACGTCTCGAGCTCTGGTGGCGCGGCCTGTGGATTCGTGTTCTCGTCCGGCTGATGCGCCAGAAAAACAGTGCACCCGTCGGCCGCCCGGATTGGGGAGCGCAGCCGCGGCGCGTGCTCTTCCTCCGGCACGACCGCGCGGGCGACATGATCCTCTCCACCGGCGTGATGCGCGCGATTGCCCAGTCATACCCCACGATCACGCTCGACGTTCTCGCCTCCCCGGCGAACGCGGCAATTCTCGACGCGGCTGAGTACGTCGAAGACGTCGTGGTCTTCGACAAGAAGCAACTGTCGAGCTACCTGCCCACGGCGCTCCGCCTGCGCCGCATCCACTACGATGCGGTGATCGACTGCATGGTGACCGCACCATCGCTCACCACGCTGCTCCTCATCTTCGCGAGCGGCGCGCGCTACCGCGTCGGCATCGCGGGCCGCGGCAACGACGCGGCATTCAACGTCACCGTTCCCGCCGAGACGCGTCCCGACGCGCACATGGTCGACCTCCTCGGCGCCCTCGCGCCGGCATTCGACGTCGAACGAACCGCCGCGCACCAGCAGCCGGTGCTCGAGCTCACGGAGAGTGAGCGCGCGTGGGCGGAGGCATCGTGGGCGAACGAGCCGGCGAACTGGCGCGTGCTGATCAACGTGTCCGCGGGAACGTCGGCGCGGTTGTGGGCCGACGACAACTACGTTGCGGTGATGCACCACCTGCGGTCGCGCGAGCCGGAGATCGTCTTTCGTGTGATCGGCGCGCCGGCCGAGTCTCTCCGCGCCGAGCGCGTGGCGCGTGAGGGCGGCGGCGAGTTCGTGCGCACGCCGAGCATTCGGCATGCCTTCGCGCTCGTGGCGACTGCCGACTTCGTGTTCACTCCCGACACGAGCATCGCTCACGCGGCGTCGGCGTTTCGAACGCCGGCCGTCGCGATGTACGTCGGTGGTTCAGCCGAGCGGTGGGGACTCTACGGCACCGCGGGCGAGAGCGTCGAGCATCCGGAGCCGACGCTCGAGACGTTGAGTGTCGAACGCATGCTGCGCGCGGTGGACGGCGCGTGGAACTACGCAGTGATCAGCCGGCGCGGTTGAACAGGGCGAAGACGAGTCGCTCCACGGCGGCCGCTTCGGGCACGCTGCCCTGTGCGATGCGCGGCGAGCCGCCACCGCGGCCGCCGACCTCCGCCAGGCGCTCCTTGAGGAGCCGGCCCGAATCGACGCCGGAATCCTCCGAGCTCGCGAGCAGCACCGACGGCGGATTTGTGAGTGCGCCGATGACCACGACGCGCGGCAGCGCGAACGCGGCTTGGGCAATCGCCTTCACTTCATCGATCGACCCGGCGTCGCGAATGACGATCGTGCGCACGCCCTTCTCGTCGGGCACCGCCGCGTCGTAGCGCTCCCGTGCGCGATACGCGGCCAGCTCCTTCTCGAGCTTCTTGCGCGCGTTCTCGCCTTCCTTGAGACGCTCGGCCTGCGCACCTACCAGCGTCGCGACGTCGTCGGCGGAGGCGGACAGCGACTCCGCGATCTGCGTGAGCGACTCGAAGTCGCGTCGCGCGCGCGCTACGGCGCGGCTGCCGCACAGGAACTCGACGCGCGTCGTCTTGCGAACTTTCTCGGTCGAGCGAATCAATACCGGGCCGATCTCCGCCGTCGAGCGAACGTGCGTGCCGCCGCATGCACTGCGATCGACCGTGTCGATCGAGACGACGCGCAGCACGCCGCCGCGGTCCGACGGTTTGCGAAGCCCGGCGGCCGTCGCCGCGTCCTCGAACGTGACGTTCACCCCGCGCGCCTCGGCCACGACCGCGTTGGCGCGCGCTTCGGCGGTGAGCAGCTGTTTCTGGCTGATCGAATCGGTGTCGAGGTCGAGCGTGGAGCTCTCGGGCCCGAAGTGGACGCTCACCGTCTTGAAGCCGAACAGATCCTCGAACACCGCGGACAGGAGGTGTTGTCCCGTGTGCTGCTGCATGTGATCGTAGCGGCGGCGCCAGTCGACGACGGCGGGGATCGGGGAGCGAGGAGAGGTGAGCGGGGAGGACAACACGTGAACGATGCGATCGTCTTCGTCGATCACGTCGACCACGGTCACTCCGCCCAAGGTACCCAGGTCGTGCGGTTGCCCGCCCGACGTCGGATAGAATGCCGTCTCGCTCAGGTACACACGCAGCCCGTCTTCGCTGCGGCCGACGATCTGCGCCGTGAATTCCGTGCGGTAGGCGTCGGTGTAGTAGAGACGCTCGGTCATCGCCTACAGACCGAATCCGAAGTCGAAGGTCACGAGCCAGCGCTTCAGCGAGCCGCTGCTGTTTCCGCCGACGCTCCGAAAGACGCCGACACGCGGGCCAACGAACACGATCGGCCACAGGATGATGTCGCCACCGACGTAGGTCACGTTCTCCTTCGCCCACCACGGATCGCGCCACGTGCGCAGCACGCTCGGGCCAATGGCGAAGCCCGACCCGAAGCTCCCGTACCCATGGTAGACGTACGCGAGCGAGGCCCGGCCACCCGACAGGCCCGGCTCGGCGATCAGCCCGACGTTGCGAGAATGATCGTGGCCGTTCGTCTGCCAGTCCTCACCGAGCACGACGCCGAGCGCCACGGACGCTTTTTGCGGCGCTCCGAAACGCACGCCGAATCCCGGCACGATGTGCGTGCGGGGCATCGTATCCTCCGGCACGCAGCCGCGGCAGCGCTGCGCGCCGAGCGCCGCGGGCGCAACCAGCGCGCCGAGCAACAATGTCATCCGCGCAGTACGCGCCTTCAGGATGACGGCGAGGCTCCAATTCATCATGCCCGATTCCGGAGGTGTGGAGTGAACATGGTGCGGAATGTATCGGCCGCTAGGGCGAGGCGCAGGACGTGACCACGCTTCGCTCGCGGAACCGTATGGCGCGTTCGCTACGCGGAATTCGCGCCACGTCCACCGGTTGGGTCACGACGGCTTCCACCGGACAACCGGCCGCGGGACTCGTTCGGCGAACGGCCACCTCGATGCTGCTCGAGTCGCGGTCCGCGCCCTCGATGACGACGCTGTACCCGGCGGTGTGCCGAATGCCGAGCGCCGCGACGACGACCATCTCGCGCTCGAAATCGACGTTTGGCAGCTTGGGCCGCGGAACGAACGGCTGGTTCAACCGTTCCCACACCTGCCGCCAGAGCGTCGAGTCACGCACGACGGTGCGCAGCGAATCGCCGAAACCGCTGTAGGCCGAGAAGGCTGCGGCGTCCTGCGCGAGGCGAATCACGGGAACCGGAATGCGGTCGGCGGGCTGGGCGGCGGCGTAGGCCGTGCCACACGCCGCCGCGGCGACGACAGGGACAACGTGCAGGAAGGTTTTCATTCCGGCGCGGCCCGTCCGAAGGTGACGCGCGGCCAATGCTCGCGCGGCACGGCTCGGATTCCCATGGCGAGCGCGCAACAGGCTACGAACGCCATGGCCGCCAGCGCGACGAGCAGGTCGCGGCTCGCCGTGAGCGCGGCGGTGCGCTTCGCTTCGACGTCGAGCCCCAAGCGGAGCAGCCCCGCCGACTGCCGCGGGTTGAGCGTTTTCTCTCCACGCTCCACGGCGCCGATGAACGCGCTGCGCTCCTTCATCGAGTCGCTCACGGTGGTGAGGACGTGCAACTGCAGCGCCGCGTACAGCATTCCCGCGACGACGAAAAACAGCACAATGGTCGGAGCGATGAGCAGCAGTTTGCGGTCGAGGCGCACTCAACTAATTAAGCACAAATGCACTTCGGGCGCAGCGAACATGCGCACCGGGATCGTGCTGCATCCCACGCCGCGACTCACGAGCAGCATGCGGGGCGTGTCGCATCCGATCTGAAAGCATCCGCTGCAGTAGACGCGATTGAGATGTCCGCCGGGAACGAGCACCGGTTTGCCGCCGGGCATCGCCACCTGCCCGCCGTGGGTGTGGCCGGCGAACGCGAGATCGAAGTGGCGGTCGCCGATCGCCTTCAATCCCTCGGGGGAATGCATGAGGACGATGCGCGTGCCTTCGACGCCGTCGAGCGCGCGATCGGCGCGCGGCGTTCCGCGCGTGGGGTCGTCGAGTCCGCAGATGGTGACGTCGCTGAACGGGGCGGCGAGCGTGACGTGCTCGTTCGTGATCATCCGCACGCCGGCGCCCTCGAGCGCGGTCACGACGAGCCCGTGATCGGCGCGGAGGTCGTGGTTGCCGAGCACACCAAACTTTCCGAACGGCGCGTCGATGGCGGCGAGGAGCGGCGCGAGCCGGTCGATGTACGAGGCACGGACGGAGACGAAATCGCCGCCGAGGAGCAGGATGTCAGGCTCGAACGCGGCGAGCGCATTGCAGGCGTCGGCGAGTAGCTCGGGATGCGTCGTGGCTCCCGCGTGGAAGTCCGACGCGAAGCCGATGCGTAGCGGCGGCCGCTTCGCCAGCGTCGGTTGACGAATGTGGAACGACGAAACGCTCGGCCGAATGCGCCCCTGCAGGCCCACGCCGTGCGCGAGCGTCGCGGCCCAGTCGCCGGGCCTGAAGACCGAGTCGAGGAGTAGCTCGAGCTTGCGTCGGTTCTGTTCGATACGGCGGTCGGGAACCGTCGGGGCGGCGGCCGAGCCGTCGGTCATTCGTCGCCCAGCAGGTCCTGCGAGCCGGGGTCGGAGTCGGGGGTGGCCGGCTTTTTTTTCGGCCGCCCGCCTTTGCCCTTCGCAGCCTGTGCCTCGAGCATGGCCTTGTATTCGCGCCGCGCGGCCGCCATGAGCTCGTCCTCTGGCACGTCGCGTTTCGCGCGTTTGCTTTTCTCGTGCTGATAATGATCTGATGGTGACTCGATTATGCCACCAATTTTCGGTTCAACTTGCGGAGAAGTGGTCTTCTTGCGGACGGTCGGTTTCGGCGACATCAGGGCATGCTCACGATGATCGTTGCCGACGCGACGTTCGTCGTGTCCGAGGCATAGCGCACGGTGATGCTCGCCGAGCCGGTGCCAAAGCCGGTGACGAGCCCCGTCGACGAGACCGAAGCAACGGCGGTCTGGCTCGAGCTCCACCGCAACTGGCTCTGCACCGCGGTGGGGGCGTTGGTCGACAGCTGGGCCGACGTGCCGGGGGCCAATTGCAGCTGGCTGGGCGTGATCACGAGCGGTGTGGTCGTGGATCCCGGCGACGTCGCGCTGCCGCCCACCGCGGCGAGTATCGGCGTGGTCGTCGAGTTGCAGGCCGCGAGGGAGACCGCGAGAGCGGCCGCGCCGATTGCGAATGTGAAACGAACATGGATGCGCATGCGGAAATACAGGACAGGTTCTGTGCCGTCGAGACGAAATCGCGTCGTCGCGCGATCCACTAAGAAACCCACACCCCGGCTGCGAGCGCGTCTGTGACCAAAGAGCTTAGTGCGATGGTCCTTCGCGTCACATGAACAGTCTCCGTCGCAACTCCGCCGCCCATGCCTGATGCCGACCTCATTCTCGTCATCGACGACGAGCCCCAGATTCGTCGCGCCGTGCGCGACGCCCTCCGCGAGGTCACCGTGCGGGTGGAGGAGGCGGCCAACGGCTCCTCCGGCGTCGAGGCCGCCACGAACGGCCGTCCGGACCTCGTGGTCCTCGACCTCGGGCTTCCCGATATGGCCGGCGCCGACGTCTGCCGGGAGATTCGGCAGCGCTCAGCCGTGCCGATCATCGTGCTCTCGGCGCGCCACTCGGAGCATGAAAAGGTCGATCTGCTGAACGCCGGCGCCGACGACTACGTCACGAAGCCGTTCAGCGTGCTCGAGCTCGCCGCGCGGGCCAAGGCGCAAATTCGCCGAGCCAAGACGCTCGCCGCGGCCGCGAGCAGCGCGGCGCCGGTGTCGATCGGCGCGCTGCACATCGATACGGTCACGCGAAAGGTGTCGCGCGACGGGACGCAGTTGCATCTTACACCCATCGAGTGGCAGATCCTCGCCACGCTGCTTGCCGCCGCAGGTCGAACGCTCACCCACCAGCAGATCTTCGACGCGGTGTGGGGACGGCAGTTCGGCAGTCCTCAGCAATATCTTCGCGTGCACATCACGAACCTGCGCCGGAAGATCGAGATCGACCCGGCCGCGCCACAGATCATCATCACGGAGCCGGGCGTCGGCTATCGCGCCGAGCTGTCGCGCTGACCATGGTGGGCAGGCGCGCCGTCGCGACGTGGATCGCGTGGATCGCCTTGATGGCCGCGGCAACCGTGGTCATGGTCCAGATGCGCGACGCGATGGACCAGGTCCACGTCATTCTCGTGTACCTGCTGCTCGTACTCGGCGCGAGCACGGCGGGCGGGCGTCTCCTCGCAATCCCGCTAGCCTGCGCCGGCTTTCTGCTCATCGACTTCTACTTCCAGTCGCCGTTCGGCAGCATCACGGCGGGGAAGACGCTCGATTGGGTCGCGCTGGCGTCGTTCCTCGTGACGGCGATCGTGGCGACGCATCTGCTGGCGCGCGCCCAAGCGGAGGCGGAGGAGGCCGATCGGCGCGCCGTGGAGATCGCCTCGCTCGCTCGGCTCGGCTCGGAGACGCTCAGCGCCGGACGCGCCGAGGACGCGCTGGCGCGCATCGCCGAGGTGATCCAGACGACGCTGGGGATGTCCGAGTGCTCGATCACGCCGTGGGACGGCGATCCGACCACGGCCGCGTCGAGCGTCGCCGCAACCGGGATTCCCTCGGCCGGCCATAAAGTTCAGAGAGCTCTCATACCACTTTCGGTACAGGGCCGGGTGGTGGGCGTGTTGCGCATTGCCAACGCGGCGCCCGTGACGCTCGACCCCGCGCAGCGCCGCTTCCTGGACGCCATCACGTACTACGCGGCGCTCGGCGTCGACCGCGTGCGGCTCGTGGCCGAGGCGGAGCACGCCGAGGCGTTGCGCGAGGCCGATCGGTTGAAGGACATCGTGCTCGCGTCGGTGTCGCACGATCTGCGCACGCCGCTCACGACGATCAAGGCGCTCGCGCAGAGTGAAGCGATGCAGGGAAACAAATCGGCCGCGGCAATCGAGGAGCAGGCCGACCGCCTCACGCGCCTGGTGAGCGACCTGCTCGATCTCTCGCGGCTCAAGGGCGGCGGCTACTCGGCGATTCCCGAGCTGAACACCGCCGAGGATCTGATCGGCGCGGCGGTGCGGCAGACGCGCGGTCTGTTCGGCGACCGGCCGCTGCGCACGGTGATCGATCTGCGCAGTCCCGCGCTGGTCGGCCATTTCGATTTCTCGCAGTCGCTGCGCGTGTTGTGCAACCTGTTGGAGAACGCCGTGCGCTATTCGCCCGTGGCGGGCTCGATCGAGCTTGCCGCGCGGCGGGAGAACGGCTCGCTCGTGTTCACCGTCTCGGATCGCGGGCCCGGCATCGACGAGCAGGACATCGTGCGCGTGTTCGAGCCGTTCTACCGGGCGCGCTCGGCCGCGCCCGACGCGGGGCGCGCGGGCCTCGGGCTGTCGATCGCGCGCACGTTGGCGGAGATCCAGGGAGGATCGCTCAGCTACGAGCCGCGTCCCGATGGTGGCAGTGTGTTCTCGCTGCGGTTGCCGGCGACGGAGCTGCGTGCGGATGCGCTGGAGCAGACGGCATAAAGTTTTTCATCGCGGGGTCGTCTTTGTGGAATCTTTACCCACGCGTCGCGCGCCCGAGAATAGCTTCTGTCTACGCCATCGGGGTGCCCCCCAAACGTCTCTCGGTGGCGTAGAGAACGACGACAGGAGCTCAGGTGTTCGTGTCATGAGGGGTGGGTGGGAAATCATGCACGGCGCCTGACTCCTGTTCGTCGCTTCTACCTTTTCGGTATCTCCGGCTCTCGCGAGTCGGAGTTTTTTTTGGCGTTTGGCGTTTGGCGTTTGGCGTTCCGTGCGCGGCGCTGCAGGCCGCGGCACCCTCCGCGCGACCTGGCAATACTGCCGATACTGCCGGCAGTATTGCCACCGGCTCGCGCTCCGCGTGCCGCGGCCTTTCGCGCCCTTTCGGGGCCTTCCTCGCCCTCTGCGGCGGACGTCACTCGGCGCGCGAGCGGCTCAGGCCCGCGCGCACTTCGCGGCGCGCACCTCGGGTACGCCCTAGGCGCAGGCGCGCACAATGAGAGCTCTCTAACTGGCCCGCGCGGGTGGAGTGGTCAGGCGGGGGCCGGGAGTCGCGGTGTCCGCAGCGCGAGCCGGTGGCAATACTGCCGAGCAGTATCGGCAGTATTGCCAGGTCGCGCGGAGGATATCGCGACTCCCAGCCCCGGCGGATGCTTCATAACGACGAGCTTGAAGATCCGCGTCGATACCATCACCGCCATGCCGACCTGCCAGGCCAGGATGGCGGAGCGCGGGGGGCGGCCGTAGCTTCCCCGCATTCCTTCCCCACTCATCTGAGGCGATGATGCGTCACTGTTTGGTCTATCACGGCGGCTTCGAACGCAATTTCCCGAAACTCAACGCCGGCGCGACGTCGTTCGAGGGTACGGACGGCACCTCGCATCCGCTCCCGGACGTTCCGTCGGAGGTGAACGGCGTGCGCGTGCACTACATGGAAAAGGCGGGAAAGAAGTTCGCCGCCGTCCGCGTGCAGAACGACAAGAACGACGTCGTGCTGCAACACGAGCTACTTCTCGACCCGGCCCGCCACATGGGGCACGGCAACCGTTTCGCGCCCGAGCCCACGCTCGTCGACGACGAGGCGATGGGCACCCTGCTCGGCGACATCATGGCGAAAAACCCGGAGCAGCGGAACGAGCTCGCGGCGATTCGCAGCAGCTTCTCCGTCACCGGCATGGGTAAGAAATAGGGAGATCGCGATGCGGCGCCTGACCTGGAAGTGTTCGTCTCTGATGCTCGGTGCGGTGCTCGTGGCGCCCGCGGCGTTGGCGCAGGCGCCGCAAACCGAGTCCGACGCGTATACTCGCTACGAGCTCCTCGCGCCGGGGTCGGCCAAGTTCCGCATCATCTACGAGGTGACCGCCAACACGGCGGGTGCGGCGTACTATTTCAATCCCATCCGCAAAGGCAGCGTGGCGACGAACGAGAGCGTGTTCGATCGCGCCACAGGCAAGCCGCTCGAGTTCGACGTGGTTGGCAGCGCGATCGCCCGCGCCGGCGGCGTGCGCAACAACGACACGACGCAGACGTACATTCGTGTCAAGCTCGCCCGGCCCGTACCGCCCGACGGCGGCGAGGGGCGCGTGTTGATCGACAAGACGTACGAGGACGTCGCGAGCTACTACATGCGCGGCGACACGCTCGTCTTCACACGGCCGCTGGGGATCAAGCGCAACGCTGTCGTATTACCGATTGGTTATGAGTTGCTTTCGTCGAGCTTTCCGTCGCAGGTGCTGCAAGAGCCCGACGGCCGCGTGGGAATCAGCTTCTGGAACAACACGCCGTCGGAAGCGGCGGTGACGATGCGGGCGCGGCCGGTCGCGCGGCTTGCGGCGGTCAAGTCGAGCGCGGCGGCACGGCTCGACGAGCGCGCGCACCAGAATCGCGAGATCGTGTATTTCCTCCAGCAGCCCGAAACGCACGCCTTCGATCTGTATCACGACTACACGGAGTCGCGCGTCGGCACGAGCACGTATCTCAACGAAGTGCGCGGCGGGAGTACCGTCTCGAATCCGCGTGCCAAGAATCTCGATACCGGCGAAGAGCTCAAGTGGGAAGTGCTCAAAGGCGATGCGATCACGCGGGCCAAGCTCGCGGTGCCGAACGTCACGCCGCAGAGCGAGGTCGTGGTCTTTCGATTCGCGCCGGTGAAGACGGGCGAGTCGACTCGCATTCGCATGTTCGAGACGTACACCGACTCGGTGCGCTACAAGCTCGCGGGCGACGAGCTGGTGTGGGATCGGAGCTTCGGACGCCCGGCGAATGCCGTGGTGCTGCCCGCGGGGTGGGTGCTGACCAATAGCTCCATTCCCGCGACGGTGAGCACTATGGCCGACGGACGCGTGCGGCTCGACTTCATCAATCCGCGCCCCGATGAGATCGCGGTGCTGATCACGGCGAGGCGGCGAGGGAAGTAGGAGGTCGCTTTACCTTTCGCGCATGACCGTCACTCGCGTTGCCGTGGTGCAGGCCGAAGGTGCGCCGGATCTGGCGAGCGGCATCGCGCGGACCAATGAGCTCACCGCGGCGGCGGCCGCCACGGGCGCCACGCTCGTGGTCTTTCCTGAGACCTGGCTCCCCGGCTATCCCATCTGGCTCGACGTCTGCCGCGACGTGGCCCTATGGGATCACGCGCCCATAAAGAAAGTCTTCGCGCGCATGGCGGAGAACAGCGTTGTCGTCAACGGCGATTCGGGGCGCGCGATCGGGGAGATCGCCCGCACGCATGCGGTTACGCTCGTCGTGGGTGTAACGGAGCGAGTCGAAGCGGGCGCCGGCCGCGGCACGCTGTACAACGCGCTGCTCACCTTCGGGCCAAACGGCGCGCTGCTCAACCACCATCGGAAGCTCGTGCCGACGTACACCGAGCGCATGGTGTGGGGGCCGGGCGATGCGACGGGCCTACGCGCCGTCGACACGCCTGCGGCGCGCGTCGGTGGCCTGATCTGCTGGGAGCATTGGATGCCGCTGGCGCGGCAGGCGCTCCACGAATCGGGGGAAGACATTCACGTGGCCGTGTGGCCCACGGTGCACGAGATGCATCAAGTCGCTAGCCGGCAGTATGCGTTCGAAGGTCGCTGCTTCGTGATGGCCGCGGGCTCGGTGATGCGAGCGAGCGGCCTGCCCGCCGAGCTGGAGGCGCATCCGGAGCGCGTCTCGTCGCCCGATCATTGGGTGATGCGCGGAGGGAGCGCGATCATCGGGCCCGACGGCGGGTACGTCGCTGGGCCATTGTTCGATGAGCCCGGCATGCTCACCGCCGATCTCGACCTGGGCCGCGTGCGCGAAGAGTCGATGTCGCTCGACGTGAGCGGACACTACCACCGGCCGGATTGTCTGGAGCTGACGGTGACACGCGAACGAGCCGGGAGGTAAGTCCATAGGAACTAATGGGTCGTATACTCCCTATTGATGGTGAGTGCGACGCACAGTCGCGCCGATGCCGGAGGGAGGAGGGTATGTCGATTCACGAAACGATGAAGAGGCGGGTTCAACTGGCTGCCGCGCTCGTGGTGCTCGGGATCATTCCATGCGACGGATTGTTCGCGCAGGCGCCAACGACATCCAAAACCAAAGGTGCGCACGCAATGGACAACTTCAAGAAGCCGACCGACGCCGAGCTGAAGCAAAAGCTCTCGCCGGAGCAATACCAGGTCACGCAGCACGAGGGCACCGAGCGTCCGTTCAACAACGCGCTCTGGAACAACCACGAGGCGGGGATCTACGTCGACGTCGTATCGGGCGAGCCGCTGTTCAGCTCTCTCGACAAGTACGACTCCGGCACAGGGTGGCCGAGCTTCACCAAGCCGCTCGTCTCCGAGAACGTGAAGACGAAGACCGACCGCAGCCTCATGATGTCGCGCACCGAAGTGCGCTCGGCGCACGCCGACTCGCATCTGGGGCACCTGTTCGACGACGGCCCGAAGCCGACGGGACAGCGCTACTGCATGAACTCCGCATCGATGCGCTTCATTCCGGCGTCCAAGCTCGCCGAAGAAGGGTATGGCGAGTTCGCGCATCTGTTCGACACCGCCAAGAAGTAGCGCGGAACGAGTGGAGATCGGAATTGTCGGCGCGGGCGGGATCGGGAGCTATTACGCTGGGTTGTTGAGCCGTGCCGGACAGCAGGTGCGGCTCATCGCTCGCGGCGACCATCTCGCGGCCATCGAAGCAAAGGGTTTGGAAGTTCGCACGCCAACTGAGACGTTCATCGCGAAACCGGAAGTCACGAGCGACGCCGGACGTCTCGTAGGGTGTGACTATGTCATCGTGGCGGTGAAGGGATACTCGCTCGGCGAGATCGGTCCTTCGCTCGTCGCGGCCGCGGCCGGCGGTGCGGCGATCGTGCCGTTGCTCAACGGCATCGACGTACCCGAGCGGCTCGAAGCGCTCGGCGTGCCGCGCGCGTCGATCGTCGGTGGACTCATTGCCGCGAGCCTCGTGCGCAGCGCGCCGGGTGTGGTCGAGCGGCGCAGTCCCTTCGACCGTGCGGCACTCGGCGAGCTCGATCGTACCGCGCGACCGCGCACCAAGAAGCTCGTCGACGCGATTGCCGCGGCGGGCACCGAGGCGCGCGTGAGCGACGACATTTTGCTCGACCTCTGGCGGAAGTTCGCGTTCATCGTGCCCATGACGGTCGTGTGCGGTCTGTCCCGCCAGCCAATGGGACAGGTGCTCGCCGGCGAACGCGGACGGGCGCTGGTCACAGGCGCGCTGCATGAGATCGTGCTGGTGAGCCGGGCCTGCGGCGCGTTCCTCGCCGACGACGACGAGGCCAAGGTCTGCGCCGACCTCTTGGCGCTCCCGGCGGGCATGCGTCCGAGCTTTCTCCAGGATCTCGAACGCGGCGGTCCTACGGAGCTCGACCTTCTCGCCGGCGCGGTGAGCCGACTGGGACATGAAAGCTCGGTCGCGACGCCGATTCACGATGTCGCGACAGCGGCGTTCGAGAGCGCGACGCGACAGCAGTCGTGACGGCGGATAGCGAGTTCGCCGCGGTGGCGCTTCCGCTGCTGCCGGCCATCGCCCGCGTGGCGCATGCGCTCACCGTGGACGATGCCGACGCCGACGACCTCGTGCAGGAAACTTTTCTCCGCGCCTATAAGCACTGGCGCACGTTCGAGCGCGGTTCCGACTGCAAGAGCTGGTTGTCGGCCATCTGCCGCAACGCGTTCTTCGAGCAGCGCCGCCGTGAGAGCCGGTCGACCGCCGTGGAGGATCAGGAGCTCGAGTCGCTCGCCGCGGCGCGCCTGCACAACTCGGCGCGTGCGAGCGGCGTGGACAACATGTTCTCGCGCCTCGATCTCGGACCGGCGATCGCGCGAGCGATCGAGGCCCTCGAGCCGCGCTATCGCGACGTCGTGGTGCTGGTCGACGTCGAAGATTTCTCGTACGAGCAGGTGGCCGAGGCGCTCGGCATTCCGATCGGTACGGTTCGATCGCGGTTGTACCGTGCGCGCCGCCAACTGCAGGAAGCATTGCTCGCCTTTGCCGTCGACGCGGGATACGCGACGGCGTCAGCCCCCATTCGTCCGGAATAGCGATGCCGAATCGATCAGAGTGTGAAGCCGTCGTCCGTCAGCTGTGGCCGTATCTCGACGGCGCCGTGTCGGAAAGCCAGCGGGAGCGGATCGTGGCGCATCTCGAGGGGTGCGTGAACTGCGCGTCGCACTTCGATTTCGCGCAGTCGTTTCTCGACGCCGTCGCGGCTGCGCGGCCGCACTTGCCGGCGAACGAGGTGCTCAGGGTGCGCGTGATGAGCGCATTGATGGCGGAGGGGTTCGAGGCGCAGTAAGCAACAGCGCTTTTCAACGCCCGATTCGCTCTCCCATCCACGCCAGGCTCTCTTTCACATGCGTGCTCCAATAGCGCCACGTGTGTGCGCCCGGCCACTCGGCGTAGGAATGCGCCACGCCGAGCCGTGTGAGTTCGGCGTGCAGCGCGCGGTTTTGATCGACGAGGCCGTCGTCCTGTCCGCAATCGATGAATAGCGCGGGAAGCGCGGCGCCGCGGCGGACCAACACCTCGGCGGCGTGCGCAGGGTCGGCGTCGCGCCAGCGTTGGATATCGTTGCCCCAAAAACGTTGGTAGCGCGGTAGGAGTCCGCCGGCCGCGAGGCGAGCCTCGTCGACGGTCGTGGCGTACTTCGCCGGCGCGGCAAAGGGATGCGGTCCCGCATACAGTGTGGCGAGCACGCCGGAATGACTCGCCGCCGCTGCAAACACGTCGGGATAGCGCAGCGCCAGAATCGTGGCGCCGTAGCCGCCCATGCTCAGGCCGCCGATGCCGCGATGTGCGCGATCGGCGCGCGTGCGGTAGTGCCCGTCGATGTAGCGCACCACGTCGCGCGCGACGTAATCGTCGTACCGCTCGTGCTCGACGCAGTAGCGGTCGGGCGACTCGGAGTGGAGCGTGTCGGCACAGGTACGAAAGGGGACTTGCTCGGCCCACGTCGTATACCAGCCGTCGTCGCCGTCGGGCATGACGAGGATCATCTCCGGCGTGCCGGCCGCGAACACCGAGTCGGCGGAAACGTCGATGCTTCCCTTCGAGACCCAGTCGGTCTCGCTCCCCGATAGCCCGTGCAGATAGTACGCGACGGGATAGCGGCGGTTTGCGTCGCGGTCGTACGACCGCGGCAGATAGACGACGACGTGCTTGCGCACGCCGAGTGCGTCGGAGAAGAATGCGTCTTCGTGGACGCGGCTCGTGGTCTGCGCCTGAGCGCCGGCCGCGGCAATGATGAGAGCAACCAATGCGAGACGTGGCATCATCTAAACTGCCACGTCTCGCATCGGTTCATCAACCAGCCGACGGCGGCCCCGGCGGTGGACCACCGCGTCCGCCCCGGCCGCCGGCCATGCCGGGCAGCGGAGGAATGCACCCGGCGGCGATCTGCGCGGGAGTGAGGAGCTTGGCGATCTCCTCGGAAACCGCCTTGCGATCGGGTGCGAGCGCCTCGTTGATCGGCCTGCCGCTCTCCATGATCGCGCGAACCTCGTCCTGCGACTTGCCGGCTTCGCGGGCCGTTCGCGCGGCTTCCATGATCGCGCGAAGGCTGTCGAGCTGCATCGCGTGCGCCTTGGTGAAGGCCTGATTCAGCGATCTGACCTGACCCTTCTGGATGTCGGTGAGCGAGTCCGCGGTCACGGCGCAGCGGCCGCCCGGTCCGCCGCGTCCGCCTCTGCCCGGAGGCGGGCCGCCGTTCGCTTGCGCGCCGGCGGTCGTAGCCGCGGCGATCAGGGCGAAGGCGGACAGCATCAGCATTCTATTCGTCATTCGTTCCTCGAACGGAAGAGAGTACAGATGACAGACACCGGGATGTGGACCGGCATTCCATGTCGTCGGGGCACACTATCTTAGGGCATGCCTGACGGCCCCCCTCCCGGGCGGATACCGAGCTCGCGGTACGCGTGGTACGTGGTAGCCGTTCTGACTCTGGCGAGCGTCAGCGGCAACCTCGACATGCAGATCCTGAGTCTGCTCGTCCGCCCGATCAAACGAGACTTTGGGATCTCCGATTCGCAGATGAGCTATCTGACGGGGATCGCCTTCGCCCTCTTCTATACACTGCTTGGCCTGCCTGTGGCACGGTGGTCGGACCGCTCGAACCGCCGGAACATCATGGCCTCGGGGGTTGGCCTCTGGAGTGTGTTCACCGCGCTTTGCGCCGCGGCGAAAACGTATGGCCAGCTGTTCGTCATGCGAATCGGGGTCGGCGTCGGCGAAGCCACGCTCTACGCCCCGAGCGTGTCGCTGATCGCCGACTACTTTCCGCGCGAGCGCCGGGCGCGGGCCATGAGTGTTTTCTCATTGGGGCTCTTTCTCGGACCGGGGGCGGCCTATTTCATCGGCGGGTGGATCGTCGGACTGCTCAGCGTCGGCGGAACGTGGACGGTGCCCGTCATCGGCGCGATCCATCCCTGGCAGTCGGTGTTCCTGGCCGTCGGGCTGCCGGGCATCGTCGTCGCGCTGCTGATGCTGACCATCCGCGAGCCGCGGCGCGAGAGCCAGTCGGCCACCAAGCTGCCGTACAGCGCGCTCTGGCGGTACATCGGAGCGAACCGGCGGACCTTCATCACACACGGGCTGGGGTTCACGACGTCGGCGCTCGTGAACTTCGGGATCGCGATGTGGCTGGCATCGTTTCTCGTTCGCACCTACGGGCTGAACGAGGCGCAGGCCGGCCGCGTGCAGGGGCTGCTGACGATGACGGTCGGCGTGGTCGGCGTGGTGTCGGGCGGATGGATCTCCGACTGGTTCGTGCGGCGCGGCAAGATCGATGGACCGTTGCGCGTTGGAATGATCGGTGCGGCGGGCATGCTCGTATCGGCGACGGCGTATCCGTTGATGCCCACGGCGACGCTCGCAATCGCGTGGCTCGTCGCCGTGAACTTCTTCGCGGCCCTGCCGTGGGGGGCGGCGTCGGCCGCGGCTGCCGAGATCGTTCCGGCACCGCTGCGTGCGCAGGGCGTTGCGCTGTACTTCCTCGTACTCGGGTTGCTGTCGCGGACGCTCGGTCCGAGCTCGGTCGCGTGGCTGACCGACTACGTGTTCCATGACGAGTCGGCGATTCGCTACTCGCTGGTGGTCGTCAACGTCGTCGGCATGAGCATCGCGTTCGCGTTGTTCGCGTCGGGACTTCGCGCATACCGCACCACGCTCGAGAATCGCGACCGCTGGATTCTCTAAACGTGCACGGCGAACGCGCGTCGCGCGTGTGCGTCGGCACAACGTCTGCACTTGCCTTCGCCGCAACCTTTGGGAGGAGTGCGACATGGAGCGGAACGAGTTTCCCGATAACTCGACGCAAGGACAGTCCGGCGGATCGAGCGCCGGAAATAATTTTGGGACGGGCACTGGTCCGGGCGCACCGGGTTACGTGTCGGACAGCGGATCGAACGACGCGCATGGGCTCACCGATCGCGCGCGCGACATTGCCGGCAACGCGCAGGAAAAGCTCGCCGACGTGGGATCGACGGTGCGCGACCGCGCGGGGAGTTTGAAAGACACCCTTGCCGATGCGCTCGAGAGCGGCGCCGACAAGCTGCGGCAACGCGGTGGCGGGCAGAGCACGTCGCTCGCCGGCGCTACGGGTGGAGGCAGCACGGCGATCGAGGGCGACGGCCGGCTGACCGAAGTAACGACCAAGGTCGCGACGGGCATGGACGCGACGGCCGGATGGCTGCGCGACGCCGACATCGAGGGTCTGAAGAGCGGACTCGAGAAGCAGGTCAAAGAGCATCCGGGGCGCACGCTGCTGATCGCGGCAGGCCTGGGCTATTTGCTCGGCAAAGCACTCCGGAAGTAGGAGACGCGCATGTCGCTCGACGGACGTGAGGGCCGTCGCGGCATCGGGATTCTCCTCCGCGAGCTCGCGGAGGGGAGTGCGATGCTCGTGCGCGACGAGGTTCGGCTGGCAAAGGTTGAGGTTGCCGGAGCGGTCGCCGGGATCGGTGTGGGCACGGCGTTCGTCGCGATGGGCGCGGTGTTCGCCTTGCTCGGAGGACTCGCGCTGCTCGCCGGCATCGCGCTGTTGATCGGCGATCAATGGCTTCCGGCCGATCGCTACTGGCTCGCGGCGCTCATTCTATTGGTGATTACCGGCGCGACCGCCGCATGGCTCGCGAAGCGCGGCATGGCGCAGTTGGCGCCATCGCGGCTCGCGCCGACTGAAACGGTGACGACGCTCAAGGAGGACAAGGAATGGCTGAAACAACGGCTGACGTCCGGCGCGACATCGAGCTGACGCGCGAGCGGATGTCGAGCACGCTCGCCGAGCTCGAAAACAAGCTCAACCTGATGCAAGTGGTTCGCGAGCATCCGTGGCCCGCGCTCGCGCTCGCGATCGGTGCCGGCGTGCTGCTCAGCGGCTCGGGCGCCGACGTGAAGGCCGCGGCGGCGACGGTTGGCGCAACGCGAGGCGCGAGCGGCAAGATCGGCGCGGCGCTCGACGACGTGGTGGCATCGTTGGTGACCGGCGTGCACGGCGCGTTCGAGGATCGAATCACGGGATGGGTGGGCGAGCTGAAGGACGCGATCGGCGCACCGGCTACGAACAGGTCGACCCAGCCCGTTCGCGCAGACTAGGCGCTCGAAAGTCCTGGAGGAGAAACGGTGGGACGCCATGCGCGTTCCACCGTTCGTCGTTTGCACCGGCTCGACCGGACCAGACGTTTCATCAGGCACGGCCTGTGCTTTAGATCACAGACGAACACCGCGCAATTTGTCGCACGTTGCCGCTTCAGTTTGGAGGATCACATGCAGCACATCGTCAATTTCTTCAGAGAAGAAGATGGACTCGCGGTCACCGAATATGGGCTCTTGCTGGCGATCGTGGCGGTCGCTGTCGTCGCGGTGATCAAGACGTTCGGCACGAAGCTGACGGGCCTGTTCTCCAGCGCCACCACCGCGCTGCCCGCCACGCCGTAAGCAGCATGTCGCGGCGCTGACCGCGCGTCGCCGGTGTCACTGCCATGTTCGCGCAGACAACCGGAACGATGATTGCCGGGGGGATCTACACGATCCTCCTCGCGATCGCCGCCGTCTCGGACTTTCGCACGCGGCGCATTCCGAATCGTGTCTGCCTCGCGCTGTTGGCCGGCGGGATCGCCTACTCGGTGGAGACGCTCGGTGCCCCACGCGGGTTGGGCTTCGCGATTGGCGGCGTGATCGTCGGGTTCACGATCTGGATTCCATTCTATGCGCTGCGCTGGCTCGGCGCGGGCGACGTGAAGCTCGTCGCGGCGGCCGGCGCGTGGCTGGGGTCGATCGGCGCGTTGCGCGCATCGGCCGTCGGTGCCGCGGTCGGCGGAGGGTTGAGTCTCGCGGTCATGCTGTGGCAGCGAAGCCCCAAGCGCGTCGCCGCCGATGTGCTTCTGCTCTTCAATACTATTCGCCGCCGTCCCATGAGCCTTCGCGTTCGGATGGACACGACCGACCAGCAGCTGATGCCGTACGGTGTCGCGCTCGCCGTTGGTGCGTTGTTCGCCGCCTGGTTCAATCGGTGAGATGAATGCCGCGCCTCGGGTGCCTCGCTTTTCGTCGTGATGAAGACGGCGCCGTCGCGGTCGAGTTCGCGCTCGTCGTGCCGGTGTTCCTGCTGATGGTGTTCGGCATCGTCGACCTGGGCCGGGCCTACTACACGGTCAACAATCTCGTGAGCGCCGCTCGCGAAGGAGCGCGCTACGCGTCGGTGTTGCCCGATCCCACGGCGATCGCCGACAGCGTGCGGCTCGTCGTGGCGAACACCGGCAACGGGCTCGGTGCCGGCGCGATTCCGTCGAGCCTCGTGGACGTTGCGGTGGATCGCACGCTGAATACCGTCACCGTGACGGTACGCAACTATCCGTTCAAGCTCATCACGCCGTTTGCCGGCACCATCGGACGCTCGACGATCCTGATGTCGAAGTCGGCCACGTTCCATTGGGAGCACTCGTGAGACGGCCGGGAGTGAAGAGCGTGTTCTACGCCGCCATCGTCGTGGCGGGAATCGCGACCATCGGTGCATACCGCGCGCTGCAAGCGACGCGCGTGCATGACGACTCGAAGGCGCGGCTCGTGGTCGTCGCGTCGCGCGACGTGCCGGAGGGCACCGAGGTGGGCCGCGACGCCGTGCAGATCATGCGGTGGCCGACGCAGATACTGCCGTCCGGTGCCTACGCGTCCATCGATTCCGTGGCGGGGCGCGTAAGTCGCTCGCAGATTTTTGCCGGTGATCCCGTCACGACGAGCCGGCTCGCGCCGCGCGGCAGTGGAGGCGGCCTCGAGGTGAAGATCACGCCCGGGAAGCGCGCCATGGCCGTTCCGATCAGCGATGTCGCGGGATTCGGCTCGTTGATTCAACCGAACGCACGCGTCGACGTGCTGGTCACGCTGCGGCCGGAGCTCAACAGCATGCGGCAGGTCTCCAAGCTGTTTCTCGAGAACGTTCGCGTGCTCTCGGTGGGGAACAGACTACAGCGGGGCGACGACGGCAGGCCGTCGCAGGCATCGAGCGCGACGCTCGAGGTGACGCCGAGTGAGGCCGAGCGGCTCGCCGTGGCCGGAACGCAGGGGAGCATTCAACTCGTGCTGCGCGGCTTCGGCGATCCCGACAGCGCGCGCACGTCTGGGGCGAGCACGTCGGACATCCTGCAACAGCTGCACAATGCGCCCACGGTCGACGTCGCCGCTGACGCTCCAAGTCCGCGGCCGATAGCGCGAAACACCGAAGCGCGCCGCGCGATCGCCGACGTGCCGCGCGTACCCGTCGCATCGACGGCGGGGCGCGACTCGACGGTGATCCGTGTCTACCGTGGAACGAAGGTCGAACAACAAACGGTCGGCCGCGACAGCGCTCGGCGGCGCCCATGAGCATTCGTCGCTATGCGGCCGCCGCGCTCTTGCTCGCCGTATCCGTCATGACGGCCGCAGGCCAGGCCGCGGACGTCATCTCTCCGATCAGTCTATCGGTGGGGCGCTCGTTTCCGGTCTCGACCCAGAGCGCGATCATCCGCGTCTCGGTGGCGAACCCCGAGGTGGCGGACGTGATCATCGTCGCCGAGCGCGAGCTGGTGATCAACGGGCGCACGCGCGGAGAGACGGACGCCATCATCTGGACGCAGGGCGGCTCGCGGCTGCACTACCGCGTGGTCGTGCACACGTCGGGCGATCAGATGCAGGTCGTGCTCTACATGCGCTTCGCCGAAGTGCGGCGCGACTTCCTGCAGCAGCTCGGTGTGTCGGCGAAATACCAGGATAAGAACACGCGCGTCGGCACCGGGAACCTGCGCGACGACAACTCCGTCACCACCGATCCCGCCACGGGGCAGCAAAAGCTGGCGCTGTCGCAGACGGGCAATTTCCTCACGGTGTTGTCGAACCTCGGCACCGACCGTCTCCTCGCGCTGCTCGAGGCCGAGGAGATGCGCGGGCTCGCGCGCACGCTCGCCGAGCCGAACGTGATGGCGGGGAACCGGGAGTGGGGAACCTTCCACGCCGGCGGCGAGCTGCCGGTTCCGATCGCGCAGACCGCCGGCCTCGGGGGCCAGACCGGGCAGGCGATCACGATCATGTGGCGGCCGTTCGGCGTGCAGATGCGGTTCATGGGCGAGATCGTATCCGACAGCCTGATCCGGCTCACCGACACGCTCGAGGTCTCCGATCTCGACTACAACAACGCGATCACGCTGTCGGGCTTCCGCGTGCCGGCGCTCCGCACGCGACGCGTGGAAAGCACGCTCGACGTGCGCCGCAACCAGAGCCTCATCATCTCCGGCCTGTTCAACAGCGCGGACACGAAGACGAAGACAGGCGTGCCGTACCTCATGAACATTCCGATCCTCGGCGCGCTCTTCTCGAGCCAGAGCTTTCAGCGCGCCGAGTCGGAGCTGATCGTCGTCGTGACGCCGGTCGTCGTCGATCCCATGCGCGCGCGCCTCGTCGATCTCGCGGCGCCGCCCGACACGACGCTGCCCGGCGCGAAGGCGGCGCTCACGCGGCCGTCGAGCGTGTCGACGGGCGCGCCCGTTCCGCCTCCGAAGAAACCATGACGACCGAGGAGACGGGCTGATGAGCCGCACCGCGCTGATCGTCGGCGAGGCGGCCGGTTCGCTCGACGACGCGAACGCGGTCCTGCGCCGCTTCGGGTTCGCCACGGCCGATCGCGCGTCCACGATGTCCGACGCGATCGGCATGGTGCGAGACGGGCATTATGATTTGCTCATCCTTCCGTTGCAGGACCTGTCGGCGCAGCAGCTCGCCGCCCTGGAGCGCGAGGTGCGGCGCGACCGCTTCACCTTCGTCATCGGCACGGCGCCCGTCGCCGACTCCGATCTGATCCTGCGCGCGCTCCGCAGCGGTGTGCACGAGTTTCTCGTCGCACCGCCGCCGTCGTCGGAGCTCGCCACGGCCATCGACCGGCTCATGCGCCGGCTGCCGTCGTCGACACCACAGGGTGAAGTCATCGCCGTCTACAGCGCCAAGGGCGGGCTCGGCACGACGACGATCGCCATCAATCTGGCGCATGCCATCGCGCGCAACCGTGCCGAGGCCCGGGTCGCCATCGCCGATCTCGACCCGACCGACAGCGACCTGCGCGTGTTTCTGAATTTGCCGAGTGCGTACGACATCGGCGATCTGCTGGCGAAGCTCGACCGGCTCGACGCCGACCTGCTCGATTCCCTGCTCACGCCAATTCCGAGCGGCATTTGGGCATTGCCGGGTCCCGACGACCCGGAGCTCGACGATCAAATCGACAGCTCGACGATGGGCGCGATCATCGAGCGGCTGCGCTCGCACTTCGCGTTCACGGTGCTCGACTGCGAGCACCATCTCAGCGAGCGGACGCTTGCGGCCATGGACGCCGCCGACCGCATCGTGCTCGTCACGCAGCTCAACGTCGCCGCGCTCAAGAGCACGCAGAAGACTCTGGGGCTCTGCCGCCGCCTCGGCTATCGCGACGAGAAGGTCGCTGTCGTCGTCAACCGGCACGACCCGGCCGACCTGCTGCGCCGGCGCGATGCGGCGGAGGTGCTGACCTGCGAAGTGTTCTTCAGCCTGCCGAACGACTACCAGCTCACACAGGCGGCGCTCACGCAGGGCGTGCCGGTCGCCGCGGTGGATGCCGGCGCCGAGCTCTCGCGCGACTTCGCCAAGCTGGCGGCGAAGCTCGGCGGTGGCGCATCGGCGACCGAGCGTCCGATGGGCGCACGCACGAGCGATCCGGGCAGCGATTCCAAGATCGGCCGCCTGTTTGGCGGATTGCTAAGGAAGGCCTGACATGTCGCTACGCGATCGTCTACGCCGTCGCTCGGGTGGTCTGGAACCCGCCGAGGCCGACCCACTGCCCGGTGAGTCGGATATTGGCCTCGCGGCGCTGGAGACCGTTGCGCCGCGACCGCGGGTCGACACACGCATGGAACCGCCGGCCTCGCTGAGCACCCTGGGGTTCGGCGCGGAGCAGGCGGATGCGCCGCTGAGCGCCGTCGACCAGTTGAAGGTCGATCTGCATCACCGGCTCGTCGACCGGTTGGACCTCGACGCGCTCGAGCAGATCACCGACGAAGCGGAGGTCACGAAGCAGATCCGCGAGGCCGTGCTCGAGTTCCTGCGCGGCGAGCCCACGCCGCTGTCGCAACGCGAGCGCGACGACATCGTCGACCAGGTGATCTACGAGATCACCGGACTCGGCCCCATCGAGCCGTTGATGCGCGACCCCACGGTGAGCGACATTCTCGTCAACAACGCGCACGATGTGTACGTCGAGCGCCGCGGGAAGCTGGTGCGCGTCGATACCGCGTTCAGGAACGACGCGCACCTGATTGCGGTGATCGACCGCATCGTGAGCCGCGTGGGTCGGCGCGTGGACGAGTCGTCGCCGATGGTGGACGCGCGGCTGCCCGACGGCTCGCGCGTGAACGCGATCATTCCGCCGCTGTCACTCGACGGGCCGGTGCTCTCCATCCGCCGCTTCGGCGCCGGCTTGAGCATGAACGAGCTGTTGGCGCACGGCGCGATGAGCGCCGGCATGGCGACCTTCCTCGCGGGCTGCGTGCGCGCCAAGCTGAACATCGTGATCTCGGGCGGCACGGGCTCCGGCAAGACGACGATGCTCAACTCGCTCAGCGCGTTCATTCCCGCGGCCGAACGGATCATCACGATCGAGGACGCGGCCGAGCTGCGGCTGCAGCAGCAGCACGTCGTCCGCTTGGAGACGCGGCCGCCAAACGTCGAAGGACGCGGGGAAGTGGCGGCGCGCGACCTCGTGCGCAACGCGCTGCGCATGCGGCCCAACCGAATCATCATCGGCGAGGTTCGCGGCGCGGAAGCGATCGACATGCTGCAGGCCATGAACACGGGCCACGAAGGCTCGTTGGCCACCGTTCACGCGAACTCGCCGCGTGACGCCATGGCGCGGCTCGAGACGATGGTGCTCATGGCGAGCACCAACCTGCCCATGAAGGCGATTCGCGAACAGATCGCGTCGACGCTCGATCTCATCGTTCAGGTGAACCGCCAGTCCGACGGCGCGCGACGGGTCACGAGCATCACCGAAGTGCTCGGCGTCGAAGGCGACACGGTCATGACGCGCGAGCTGTTCGAGTTCAAGCGGCGCGGCACTGCCGACGGCACCGTGGTCGGTCGGTTTCGCCCGACCGGGTTGCGCGTTGCCGGCGCGCTCTCCGACAGATTGAGTGTCGCCGGCGTCGAGCTCCCGCCGGACATCTTCGACGAGGACGCCGACGACGAGGCGGTCGCCGTCGGCGCATCGGGTTCTCCGGTGGCGGGTGACGACTGGGGCAACGTGATGGAGTCGATCGGACGTGCGCCCTCTCCCGAGAGCCAGCTCGTGCGCTCGCTGCAAGCCGCGCTCGACGAGGAGCGGCGCGAAGCCGCGGAGCTGCGGCGGCGGCTCGCCGCGGCGAGTGCGGCGCCGAGTGTCGGGGACGCGGCGGTGGCCATGCTGTCCTTCGTCGAGTCCATCGACGAGATGGCGTCGGCGGCGAAGACCGATGACGCGCATCAGCTCCGTAAACGCGCGGGGTGGCTCGCCGAGTCGCTCGGGCTCACCGAGATCGCGAACGTCGGCGCGCGCGCGAACGACGAGGAGCATGAAGTCGTCGGCACCAGCAACGACGGCGGACCGCCGGGAACCGTGACGCAGATCGTGCAGCGCGGCTTCCGTCTCAATGATCGCGTCGCACGCAAGGCGCAGGTCATCGTCGCGGCAGGCGCGCCATGACGATTCTCTTCCTGCTCGGCGTGTTCGTCGCTACGGTCAGTCTGTTCGTCGGCGTGTATCTGTGGATCGACCAGGGGCGTCTCGCGGCGGTGGAGACGGCGAAAGGCCGGTTCAAGGCCCACGTCTCGCCACGCGACCTGCCCAAGATTCTCCGAGACATGCGCGTCAGCGAGCTCGCCGTGCTGGAGCGGCTGCTCGACGGACGCGCGATCACGGCAAGGCTCGAGTACTCGCTGCGCATGGCCGGCGTGTCGATGCGCCCGGGGAAATTCCTCAGCGCCGTGGCGATCGCCGCGCTGTGCGGCATCATCGTAGGCTCGATGGGTGGATTCCCCTTGGCGATGCTCGGCCTCGCCGCGGGTGCGTATGCGCCATTCAGCTGGCTCGGCAACAAGAGACGCCGGCGGCGGTTGGCATTCGAGGATCAGCTCCCCGAAGCGATCGATATGCTGGTGAGCGCCACGCGTGCCGGCTACTCGCTACAGATGGCGATGAAGTTCATCGGCGACGAGCTGGCCGCGCCGCTCGGACCCGAGTTCACGCGCTTCTACGACGAGCAGCGGCTGGGCATGGACGTTCGCGCGGCGTTGTTGTCGCTCCAGGCTCGCATCGACAGCACCGATCTCAAGATGTTCGTGACGGCGCTGCTCGTGCAGCGCGACACGGGCGGCAACCTCGCCGAGGTGTTGGGCAACATCGCCGACGTGATTCGCCAGCGCGGCGACATGCACAGGCAAATCGACACGCTGACTGCCGAGTCGAAGATGTCGGCGCGGATTCTCGCGGCGCTGCCGATGCTCGCGTTCGGCGCGATTCTCTTTCTCGATCCGCAGTTCCTGCAACCGATGATCGTGCAGCCGATGGGCCGCTTCATGCTCGCATACGCGACGCTGTCGGTGGTGATCGGCTACTGGCTATTGATGAAAATGGCGCGGATCGATTTCTGATCGCGGCGTCTGACCTGACCGTCTGATATGGCGTTTCTCGCGTTTACTTTCGTCGGCATCATCGGCCTGATCGTGGCCGGATATGCGCTCGTCGTCGATCAGCGCCGTAAGGCGGTGCTCGAGCGGGCGTTCGGCGACGCGTCGGGGGAGTCGTCGTCGGCGCTGCTCTCGCCGCCGCCGAGCCCGATGTCGGAACGCCTGCGCGCGCTCGTGGGCCGTGTGGCGCCCGCGGGATGGATCTCCGACGATGCCGTACGCGAGCGAATGCTTCGCGCCGGCCGAGAAGACGAGGAGGCGTTGGTGCATTACGCCGCGACGCGGATGGTGCTCGTGGTGGTGATGCCCGTCGCGGCGCTGCTCATCATGGGCGTGCATTCGCTGCTCGGCTTCCTGATGACGGTGCTGCTCGGCGCCGCCGCCGGATGGATCACGCCGGCCGCGCTGCTCGACGGGCAGATTCGCCGGCGGCAGGATCGCATTCGCGCCGCGATTCCCGACACGCTCGACCTGATGCTGGTGTGCGTCGAGGCCGGCATCAGCCTGGAGTCGGCAATGATGCGGGTGTCGCGCGAGATGGCCGGTGTGCACCCCGACATGTCGTACGAGCTGGCCGTTGCGTTGCGGCGCATGAAGGCCGGCATGACCCGCGACGACGCGCTGCGCGCGCTCTATTCGCGCACCGGCGTGGAGGAGCTTCGGTCGGTCGCCGCCAACATCGTCCAGAGCGAGCGGTGGGGCACAGGTATCGCCCGCGTACTGCGCATGACGGCGGACACGCTTCGCCGTCGTCGCCGTCAGCTCGCCGAAAAGCGGGCGCAGACGGTTGCCGTGAAGATGACGCTGCCGCTCGTGCTGATGATTCTGCCGTCGCTGTTCATCGCCCTGCTCGGCCCCACGGTGATCTCGCTCATCCAAACGTTCGGGTCGCAATAGATGCGACGGAAGGTGGCACGGCCCCGATTCAAGGCGCGACTCGAGGCACGCCGCGGCTCGATCCTCGTGCTCACGGCCGTGATGCTCACGGCGCTCATGGTGGTCGGCGCGCTGGCGATCGACGTGAGCCGGATGTACGTGGTTCGGAACGAAGCCCAGACGGCCGCGGATGCGGCCGCCCTCGCCGCGGCGGCGCAGCTATCGAAAGACCCACTGCAATCGGCGGCCGTGGCGTCGACGCTGGCGGCGGCGAACAACACCATCGACGGGCCGGTGACAGTGAGCTCGGTGACGTTCGGATCGTGGGACGACTCGAAGCGGCTCTTCACGGCGAACGCGGACCCGAAGAAGAGCAACGCCGTCAAGGTGATCGTGGGCCGGCAGGCGAGCTTCACGTTCGGCGGCGCGGTGACGAAGGCGTATCCCACCGTTGGCGCGACGTCGATCGCGTACTCGCCTCCGGTGCTGGCGCCATGCGCGAACCCCTGGGCCATTCCGTATTACTCGCTGATGCGCTCGCTCGGCAAAGGCGACAACGCGCCGATCACGGCCGCGGAGATCACTGCGGCGCGCGACACCGTGGGGACGCATCGCAAGGGGATCGCGATTCAGCTACAGCCGACCAACGCGCCAAGCTCCACGTGGACGTTGTTGTCGACCATGCATCAAGGCAATACGGGCGGCGGCACGTCGCCGTCGAGCTGCAACCATCTCCTCATCGGTCCGACGAATTGGATTGAGTTCGCGATGATGATGATCGTGGCGCTGATCGAGGGGCAGCAGATCTGCCGGACCGTCGCTGCCAACGTCTGCTACAACGCGAACGGTCGAGTCGGCGTGCCGATGGCCTTCCCCGTGTGGCAGCCGCCCGCCGACGTGTCGTCGACGACGACGGTTTCGGTCTCGTACATTGCGCTCGTCATGGTGACTGGCGTGTCGTTCGGGTCGAGTTGGGATCAGTGGAGCTTGACCGGATTCATCTACGACATTTTTCCTACGGGAACGGGACCACCCGGCGCGCCGACTGCCGCGCCAGGTGGTCCCGCGATGCTCGTGCGTTGAGCGCGTGCGTTAGTGCAGTGCGCTGAACTCGCCCAGACAGGCTTTCGCGCCGCCGTCGAGACCGGTGCTGAAGTTCTGCTGGCGCTGCTCCTTCGTGCCGTGGCTCTGGCGTGAGAGGCGTGCCAGAATCATCGCGTCGCGCCGCGCGTTGCCGGTCGGCTCGGGCGTCGGATCGCCGGCGAGCGACATGCCGTAGAACGCTTCCTCGAGATCGCCCTTCTCGAGCGACTTGTCGCGCTGCGCCTGCTGCGCGAACGCCCCGGCGAGACAGTCCGCCGTGGATTCGTTTTCGTACGAGTTGCGCGACCGGTGGCCGAGCTGCATCGCGACCGCATGTCCCATCTCGTGCGCAATGATGCCGATGCCGGCCATGTCGCCGTCGGTGCCGAGCGAATTGGCGGCGAGCTTCGTCATGCCCGCCACGAACACCTCGTCGTAGTAGATCGTGTTGTTCCCCGAGCAATACTGCGCGTTGTTCGGGTAGATCGCGCCGCACGCGGTCATCACCGCGCCGGTGTAGCGCGCGATGCGCGGCGTGGTGAACGGCTCGCCGATCTGCTTGAAGTCGTTCGTCCACATCGTGACGAGCGCACCGTACGCCGACGCGAGCTTCTGGTTCGACGCGTCGACGTCGGCCGCGGTGACGCGCACGGCCGGCGGTCCCGACGGATCGTCGTTCGTCTGCGCGGCGAATGCCGTCGCGAAAGGAGTTGTGATCGAGGCGGAGAGAAACGCCACCGCGGCCAAGCGGCGGCGCAGGCTATGAGCGTTTGTCATCGTTGTTACCTCCGGGTTGTACTACCCCGGAACCCACCAGCTTGTTGCGACCGTTCGGCCGCCTCAGCCGTATCCGCCGCCGCCGTACGGGCTCAGTCGAACTCGACGCGCGGCTCGGCCTGCTCCGCACCGACCTGTCCACGGCGGATGTCCGCCCTCGCGTAGCTCTCTCCGCGAATGGGATGGCCCACCGCGCGCCGCAGCATTGTGAGTTGGCCGACGTGCGTGAGCGCGTCGGCAATCGGACCCTGGAACAATTTCTCCGTGTTGCCGTGGAGCGACGCACCGCTCGCGATGTATTCGTCGAGCGACCCGAGGCCGGCGAAGAAGCGCGCGACGTCGTCGTCCCATGCGCCGGGGAGTTTCGCTACCCAGCGTTGCTCGCCGCGCGCCATCCATCCCGCCCAATCGAACAGATCGCCAATGTGTGCCAACACCTCGGCGGGCGTACGCGACGTGGGCGACACGCGATACGTCGCGAAGTCGGACGGCGCGCCGCGCAACGCTTTGCCGCCGCGATAGGCCAGCGTGGCGATGGCGTGACGCAGCATCTCCCGGCCCGTGAGCTCGGTGGCCGCGCTCCGCGTCATATACTCGGCGACGCCATCCGTGCCGCCGCCCATCACCGTGTCGACGTACGCGTCGCGCTCCGCCGCGATGACTTGCAGGTCCCACACGCATACCGACTCGCCGCCGCGCGCCACCCGCCACGCCTTGCCTGCCACGCGCTCGCGCACGAACACGCGCAGCGGCAGCTCGTTCTCGCGATCCCACCAGGCGAGCACGACATAGTCGACGTCGCGCCCCTGATGGAGAATCACGAATCCGGCGCCGGGGCGGTCGGCGGTCTTCGCCGGCGATGGGAGCTCGCGGAGCGCCGCGGCGAGGCCGCCGTCGAAGCGCGGTCGGTTGAACGCCGAGTCGCCGAAAACGATGGAGTACACCTTGAGCTGCCAGCCCTCGTGGCCGATGGGCTCGAGCAGAACGATGGGACGCGGTGAATATGGTTGCATAGTTCACTCAAATTCCCAAGTGCCGCGGCATTTGTCGAGGGCGGTGGCACTGCCCCCCCACGACGAGAGGGCTCCGCAGCGTCGCGGAGCCCTCTCGTGTTCCCGGCAGCGTGCGGTGAATCAGATCTGCCACTCTCTGCCGAGCACTTGCCACTGACCGGAGTTGTCGTCGAGGTATTCCCAGAACGCCCACTCGGTCTTGTCGTTGGTGATGCCGCGGCTCGCGGCGCCCGGCGTGTCGTAGGTGCGGCCGTCGACGAGGATCTTGCCGCTCTGCACGGTGGCCTCCAGATACTTGCCGCGCACGCTGGTGCGCAGCTTCTGTCCGTTTCGCACCTTGCCCTGCGACGCGTACGAGAGATTCTCGGCCACCGCGGGGGCGCCGCGGTCGAGCGTGTCGGGCGTCACGTCCTCGAAGTCGACGTTGAACGCCGTGAGCACGTCGCGCTGCTCGCCGCTCACACCCACGAGATGGTACGGCGTGTTCCAGAGTCCTTCCGGCGTCAGATCGTCGAACGGCGTGTGCAGGCGCTGGAGGGCGGCGACGGTGTCGGCGTGGATGCAGAGCAGACGCATGAGACTTCTCCTTCTCCTGGGCGATGTGTTGAGCGTTCGCTAATGAGGAATTGCTGATGTAATCAGGACGGAGCGCCGGGCTGCCAGTCGCGGTCGAGCATACGCCACTTTCCGGCGTCGGCGTCGAAGTATTCCCAGAACACCCAATCGCCCTTGGCCGGCGCCACCGATTTCGTGGCCTGCGCCGGCGAGTCGAACGATTGGCCGTCGAGGAGGATCTTGCCCTTCTTGACGGACGCCTCGCGGTACTTGCCGCCGACGCTCACGCGCAGCTTGGTCGGATCGCGCCGGTCCGCCGGAGCCGCGGGCGGCGCGAACGACGCGGTGTGGCCGTCGCTGGCGTCGGTGTCCTCCGGTTGGTCCGCCGCCGCCGCGCTGGCGGCGCTCGCGGCACCGGCCGCCTCCGCGGCG
>JAQBQB010000001.1 GCA_028287235.1 Gemmatimonadota bacterium
CGTGCGCAATGCACAGGACCTCACTTTATCGAGTGTCAATCATTTCCTCCGTTCCCGGACGAAATGCCGCCATTCAATAAGGATTCTCAAATCCGCGATTCTACCACTACTTCCGTTGTCAAAAAGCTCGGAGCTCGTAATGAGCTCGTAGTTCCTACGTTGGTTTCGTTCAATTCGCCACGAACAAAAAACATTCGGGGCGAGCCTTTAACTTTATTCGATGCGCACCAAATCTTCAAGTGGTGCACCGCACGCCAAACAAGCTCGAACCAGCGCGCGACCCCGCCGCAAACCGCCGTGATTCTCGGGGGGCGGGAAGGATATCCGGTGTTCCCACGGAGATCAACCCCTGATCCTGCGCTCGCTCGAAACGACAGCCGAACCACAGCGGAGCGACAGATGATTACACTCCGTCCGTTCGACGCGTTCCGCAACATTGCCCCTCATCAGACTGAACAAACACATGTACGATGTCGCCGTCGTGTCCGCCAAAGGCGCCCGCCGCTGGCAACTCGGCCATCCATGGATCTACCGCAGCGACGTCACCCAACGGCCCGCCGCGCCGGCGGGCGCCGTTCGCGTCCACGATCACCGTGGCAAGCCGATCGGCACCGCGCTCTGGAGCCCGGCGTCCGAGATCTCGCTGCGCATGGTCGACCACGATGCCCGCGCCGAGCTCGATCACGACTGGTGGCGTAGCCGCATCGGACGCGCCATTGAGCGACGCCAGCCGCTCGCCACTGTCGCGACGGCATACCGGCTGATTCACGGCGAGGGGGACGCGTGCCCGTCGCTCATCTGCGATCGCTACGACCAGTGGCTCGTCGTGCAACTGATGAGCGCCGGCCTCGAGGCCTTTCGTGACCCGATCGTCGACGCGCTACAGGAGATCGTGCAACCGCTCGGCATCCTCGCCCGCAACGACGTTGGGCTCCGCGCCAAAGAGCAGCTGCCGGTGGGTGTGGAGCTCCTCCGCGGCGAGGTGCCGCAGGAAATCGAGGTGAACGAGCATGGCATTCGATTTCTCGCCGCGCCGTGGCGCGGGCAGAAGACGGGCGCCTTCCTCGACCAGCGCGAGAATCGCGTCCTCATCGGCGACCTCGCGCGCGGGCGCGCGCTCGACTGCTTCAGCTACCACGGCTCCTTCGCGCTCCACCTCGCGCGACGCGCCGACTCGGTCATCGCGCTCGACGTGTCCGCCGAGGCGCTGCGACGCGCCGGAGAGAATTGCGCGCGGAACAACATCACGAACGTCGAGCTCGTCGAAGCGGACACCTTCGACTATTTGCGCGAGCGACAGCTCGCCGGCGAAACCTTCGACACGATCGTGCTCGACCCGCCCGCCTTCGCCAAGACGCGCGCTTCACTGCCGGCCGCGATTCGCGGCTACAAGGACATCAATCTGCGCGCACTGCGCCTACTCACGCCGCGCGGCCTGCTCTTCACGGCGAGCTGCAGCTTCCATCTCACGAAGCCGCTCTTTCTCGAGATGCTGCAAGCGGCCGCGGCAGACTCAGGGCGACGTGTCGCACTGCGCACCATCACCGGACAGCCGCTCGATCATCCGGAGGTCGTGACGATTCCGGAAACGGGATACCTGAAAGGAGCGATACTCGAGGCGCTCGACTAAATAGGGCTGCAAGCTGTCGTTTTCCGTTTTGTGTTTTCTGTTATCCGTTGTGAGAATCGGAAGCCGTCAAGCAGTTTGCTGCTCGGACGAGTTCAGACAGAAGACACAAACCGCTGCCTGCAAATTCAAGCCTGACAATGCGGGCAAAAATAGGTCGACCTTCCCGCCTGCACGATCCGCTCGACCGCCGTCTTGCACCGGCGACAGGGCTTCCCTTCGCGATCGTAGACGGCGAGCCGCGATACTGACGAATCGGTGTAACGCGCCCCCGTCGCCGCTTTGATCACCTTCCGAATCGCAACGAGCAGCGCGTCGACCTGCTTCGGTGTGAGCGTCGACGCCGCCGCGGTCGGCGCAATGCGCGAATGCCAGAGCGACTCCGCCGCGTAGATGTTTCCGAGGCCTGCGATCACGCGCTGATCGAGCAACACCGGTTTGATCGGTCCGCGCTTCTTCGCGAGCATCGTGTGCAATGACTTCGCGGTCAGCGAGCGGTCGCCGGGCTCCGGCCCGAGGCCGAGGTCCGGCGGAGCGTTCGCCGCGTGCAACTCGAGCGTGCTGAGCATGCGTGGATCCTCGAGAATCACTCGCGATCCGTCATCGAACGCGATCGTGGCGCGCGCGAAACGCGGAAGCTCGTCGCCCGCGCGGTCGACGAGCCAGTCGCCCGTCATGCGGAAGTGCGCGTGCAGCACGCGCCCGTCGTCGAACACGAACAGCTGATGCTTGCCGCGCCGCTCCACGGCGTGCACGCGCGCGCCGCGCAGCGAGCGGAGGCGCGCCGGCGTGATCCGTCGCTTCAGCGCGGGATGGAGCAGCTCGACGCGCGCAATGGTTTTTCCCAACGCGGCTTTGCGCAATCGGCGCACTGCACTCTCGACCTCCGGCAATTCTGGCATCGCACGCTCGCGGTTGACGCGCAAAAACATCGATCGGCGGTTGACCCACGCTCCGGGTCCGACACAAGTTGCACGCGTGGCTTCCCCGACTCAATCCGCGGCAGCGCGCCGCCGCCAGGCACACCACGCGCGCTCGCCGGCCGTCCAAAAAACGCTGGCCGTCGTTCTCGCACTCAACGCCATCGTCGCCGCGGTGAAGATCGTCGTGGGAGTGCGCACGGGCGCGCTCACCGTGCTCGGCGCGGCGCTCGAGTCGGGGCTCGACATGCTGAACAACATCATCGGCATGGTGCTCGTCGCCGTCGCGGCGCGCGCGCCCGACGACGACCATCCATACGGCCACGACAAGTTCGAGACGCTCGGCGCGCTCGGGATCGTCGGCTTCCTCTCGATCTCCTGCTTCGAGCTGCTGCGGGAAGGCATCGGCGCCCTCGTCGCGCAGCGTGCGCCGCATCGGGTGGGCACCACCGATGTGGCCATCATCGTCGGAACACTCGTCGTCAACGTGTTCGTCGTGTGGCACGAGCGACGGCGCGGCCGGGAGCTCGGCAGCGCGTTTCTGCTCGCCGACGCGGCGCACACGAGCAGCGACATCCTCGTCACGCTCATGGCGCTCACGTCCCTCGCCCTCTCGCGCGTCGCATGGCCCTGGCTCGATGCCGTGCTCGCCATCAGCGTGGCCCTGATCATCGCGTGGAGCGGCTTGCAGATTCTGCGCGAGTCCATTCCGATTCTCGTGGACGAGCGCGCCATCGACGCGAACGAGCTGCGCAGTGTCGTGTTCGGCGTGCCCGACATTCGGGACGTCCGAAACGTCCGTTCGCGCTTCACGGCATCGGGCCAGCTCTTTGCGGAAGTCACGATCGCGGTGCCCGGCGGCGCTTCGGTGGACGAAGCGCACCGTCTCGCCGATGCCGTGGAAGCCGCAATCGAACGAGAATTCGGGACCTCGCAGGTGACGGTGCATATCGAACCGGCTTGAACCGGCGCGCCTAAGCACTTGCAATTGTTGAAGTAACACCTACCTTACCCGCATCTTTACACGGTTCAGCGGCATGGCACAACGACCGACCCGCTCCCTCAAGCACGAGTACGAGCTGTTCGTCGAGCAGGAGATCGAGAACTACAAGGAGTCGGTGCCGCGGGGCGTTTTGCTCAGCATCGGTGACGAGGCCGTCTCGCTGCTCTCGGCCGAGCCGCAGTTTGCGCTTACCGAGCTCCTCCTGTGTGAAGAGGTCGACCGCATCATCGTCAAGCGCCTGCGGCTTCCGGCCTACGATTCGTGGCGCAAGCGGCGGGTCAAGCTGATCGATGAGCTGCGGCGCCCCGAGCACTGGGGCCTTCGCCCCGACGATGTCCTCGTTCGCGCGCTTCCACCGTCGTCCGACGGGCGCGTCCTCGTCGCCGGCGCCATCGACGAAGTCTCAGCGCTCTATCTCGCCGCGAACGGGTGCGACGTCACCACGCTGACGCCGGAAGTCGAGGCGCTCGAGCGGGTGATGCAGGCCGCTATCGGTGCGGGCCTCGCCGGCCGGGTGCATGCGCAGCTCGGAAACCTGGCGTCCTGGACACCAGAGAGCCAGCTCAACGCCGTCATCGTGAATCCGGCGGCGCTCGAGGGGCTATCGGAGGCCGAGCGCGAGAGGGTGATTGAAGTGCTGCAGACGGCGACGAAGGACGGCGGCGTGCACCTCGTCCAGACGATCGCTTCGGTCGCGAAGACCAACGGCGATGTGTCGGTCGAAGAGCTTCGGACCAGGTATCGCGGCTGGACGGTGACGGTGGAGCGTTCGAACGGCAGCTCGAATGGCAACTCGAAGACGTTCATGGCGCGCAAGGGAGCGGCCTGATCGGTAACCGGCAAAGTGACACACTGTGTCACTTTATTGTGTTTCAATTCAACACAAATCGGTTTGCCGCTGTCGGATATGTTGTCGTAAATCCATAAATCACAATAGCTTATGAGTTTGGCACGCGGTGGCACCACCAGTGCTATGATGGCGAGTGTCACCGCCTCGCGGCGGTGGTCTGCGTGGTCCGCTGCGGCGACCCGTTCTCGTCGCCGGGCCACGCTCCATCGAACACTCCAGTCGGATCGAACCATATATGAAGGCAATCACCAATAGCGAGCTCGACCAGGGACCGATCGGCATCGTGATCTCGCGTGGCTCGCGCCACGAACACGTTCCCTCGGTTTTCGCATACGTCTGGGCACCGGCGCCAGAGATCGACGACGACGTCCACGAGACGAAAGTCGCCTAAGCAGTCGCCGAGCAGTTACGGCCCCCCCGCCACGTACCATCTCAGGCGCCACCTCGCGGTGGCGCCTTTGTTATTTCATGGGCTCGGTACGCGCCTTGCCCCGCTCGCCGTACGTGAGCGATCCAACCGCGTGGGAGCATGAACGGAGTGCGCTGCTCGGCCGCAAAATATCTGAGCTCGGTCTCACGATGCGCGGCTCGCGCGTCGAGCGGCTCGTCGAAGAGCTTTACAGCGAGCTTGCGACGAGGTCGATCGCGTTTCGTCCGCCCGTCTATCTGAGCGACCAGTGGGGTTGCCCCGACGGTACGCCGCTGATCGGCGTGCCGTTCTACCTCGTCGACGCGCAGCTCGAGCGCATCGAAGCCGAGATGTCGGCGGGAATCGAGGACGACGCGGAAGCGATGCGCTATTTGCGCCACGAGTGTGGCCACGCCATCAACTACGCGTTTCGGCTGTACGACCGTCCCGATTGGGGCGCGACGTTCGGGCCGTACTCGCGCCCGTATCGCGAGCGTTACCGCACCGATCCCTTCTCGCGCGAGTATGTGCGCCACATCCTCGGCTGGTATGCGCAAAAACATCCCGACGAAGATTTCGCCGAGACGTTCGCGGTGTGGCTCACCCCGGAACTCGACTGGCGGAGCGAGTACGCGGGATGGCCCGCGCTGGCAAAGTTGGAGTACGTCGACCGCATGATGCGCGAGCTGGGACAGCAGGCGCCGGCCGCGCCACCAGTCACGAGCGACGACCTGCCGGTCGAGGCGATGCATTACACCGTCGCCGAGCACTACGCGGAGAGTGCGGACCGAGTGCCGATCGCGGACGAACGCCAATTCGACGGCGACTTGCGCGGCATCTTCACCTCGGCGTCTGAGGCGCCGGGAGGCGAGCAGGCGAAGTGGTTCATTCAACGTCATTACAGGGAAATCGTGTCGCGAATCGCTTATTGGACGAGCGAAAGTCCGAGTGTCGTACGGTCGCTCATCGATCATCTCGCGCGCCGCGCGGATGCGCTCGACGTGCGCGTTGGGGGGCTCGAAGCGGCCACGCTGATCGAGCTCACGGCGTTCGGGACCGCAGTGGTGATGAACCATCGGTACACCAACACGCTGCGGCGCACGTCGAAGGGCACGCGCGGCGCGGCGGGCCCGATATGAAAATCGTCATGCTACATACGATCGACGCCCTCGGGCCACCGGTGGATCCCGTGCTCGAGCAGCTCACCGAGGCGTTACACGCGGGAGGTCACGAGGTGGGGCGGGTGACCGTGGACAAGGCCGTTCAACCGCTGGTGACGGCGCTGGAGCAACAGGCGCCGGATCTCGTGATCAACATGGCCGAGTCGTTCGACGGCAAGAGCGCGCTCGAATCGAACGTCACCGCGCTGCTGAATCTGCTCGGCTGCCGGTACACGGGATCGAGTCCGGCGGGACTGATGCTCGCGGGCGACAAGAGCCTCACGAAGAAGGTGTTGAGCTTTCACGGCATCCAGACGCCGCAATTCGCGACCTTGTATCGCGGTGCCGTGGACTGGGCGGGCGACCTCACGTTCCCCGTGATCGTGAAGCCGCCGCAGGAGGATGCGTCGCTGGGGATCACGTCGGCGTCGGTGGTGCACAGCATCAAGGATCTGTTCGATCGCATCGGCGAGCTGCAGAGCGAGTACCAAGCGCCGGTGCTCGTCGAGCAGTTCATCGAGGGACGCGAATTCTACGTGGGCGTGCTCGGCAACGCGAACGCGGCGGCGCTTCCGGTGATCGAGATGGACTTCACCGGCTTTCCGGCCGACCGGCCGCGCATCGCGAGCTGGGCGGCGAAGTGGGGCGACGACGGCGAGGGGTCGGGCGCCGAGTACGCGGGAACGCGCTCGATCTTTCCCAAGGAGCTCGAGCCGGAGCTCGAGGAGCGGATGAAGAAGGTGGCCGTCGAGTGCTTCCACGCGCTGCGGCTGCGCGACTACGCGCGCATCGACCTGCGCGTGTCGGCGGCGGGAGAGATCTACGTGATCGAGGTGAACCCGAACTGCTATCTCGAGCGTGGGAGCGAGTTCGCGCGCGCCGCGAAGGAGAGCGGTCTGGAATACGACGCGTTGATCGCGCGCATCGTCGATTTGGCGACGGCGCGGTATTCCAGATAAAAAAAGAAGCCGGCGCGAACGCCGGCTTCTCTTTTCATCTAGAACCCGTCGAAACTAGCGACGGCCTTTCTTGGCGGTCTTGCGGCCGGCCTTCTTGGCGCTCTTCTTCGCGCCCTTCTTCGCGGCCTTCTTCCCGCCCTTTTTGGCACCCTTTTTTGCAGCCATTGTAATCTCTCCATTCATGGAGGTTCTTGCTCTCGACCGATCCCCCGGTGGATTCGGCGAGACGACGACCTTTGCGCTCAAAGCGCTCCGGCCATCGCTACACACGCCTCCGCGGAGGCGCGTGAAGTCTTCGTGACGCGTTCGTGGTGCCCGTCAAACGGCGTCACTCAAGCTGGTGAAATTGAAATCGCGGACTTTGATCGGCGGAACCATGATCGCCTGGCCAGGCTCGCCGCCCTCGCTCGCGCTCACGCGCTCGGGGACGCCCATCCCTTCCAGGTTGTTCAGCATGAAGACCGGCGAATCGTTGAATCGAAGATTCTTCACCGGCTTCGTGATCTTGCCGTTCTCGATCAGAAACGTTCCGTCGCGAGTCAAACCCGTATATGAAATCGTACGCTGGTCGGTCGGCCGCAGATACCAGAAACGCGTCACCAACAAACCACGTTGGGTCGAACTAATCAAGTCGTTCAGCGACGCCGTACCACCGTTCATCCGAATCGAGCCGCCCGATCCGCTCGGCGCACGTCCCTGCTTCTGAGCCCAGTATCGGTCGTAGTTCAGATTTTTCACAACACCATTTTCAATCCATACGACGCGCTGCGTCGGTGATCCGTCACCAGTGAACGGCGAACCGGCAACATCGGGATCGAACGGATCGGAGACGATCGTGACGCGTTCGTCGACCACTTTCTGGCCGATCTTGTTCTTTCCACCCGGCAACGAGAAGAACGAACGGCCTTCGTCGGCGGCGCGCGCGTTGAGCGCACCGGTGATGAATTGCACGAGATTGCCCACGGCCGTGGGCTCGAAGACGACGGTGTAGCGACCCGGCTCGATGGCCACGGGATTCACCGACGTCCGTGCCTTCTGCGTCGCACGCGCACCGAGGGTCGACGGGTTGATCTTCGCCCAATCGTGATGCGTGGCACCGCCCCACCCGGAGCCCGTACCGTCGGGCGTGCGAACGGTGGTGGTCAGCACCGACGACGTCGAGCGGTTGTAGGCGAACATTCCCTTGTTGTTGGCGATCGACTGCGCGCTGGTGATCGCCTCCATGAATCCGGTCGACAGCAGGCCGGCCGCTTTGGCGGGATCGGCGATACGCTTCACCGCCTCGGCGCGCGTCGCGGGATCCTGCGACGCGGTGGTGTCGCTCCAGTTCACGCCCGGCTGATACGTCTGCGGTCCGAGCTCCGGCATCGCCTCGGGATCGTCGGGGCTCAGCTTTGCGACGCGCTCGGCCATCTGCACGGCGGCGCGGAGCCCGTCGTCGTCGAGCCGGTTGGTGGACGACGATCCGCTCTTCTTGCCGAACTTGGCGACGACCGTGACGACGGAGTCGAACGAGTCGCCGCCGGTGGAAATCTGGTTCACGGCGAAGCGTGTGTTCGCGAGGCTCGTGCTGTTCACGAGGACGCGCGTTTCGTCGGCGGTCGAGAACGACAACGCACGCTTGGCAATCGCCTCGCACTCCTCGCGCGACAGATACCGCGCGGTCACCGCCAGGGAACGCAGCGTCGTCATGCCGTGCGTCCGGTGTTGATGACGTTCACGTTCCGGAAGCGCGTCACGGGCGAGCCGTGGCTCACGGCGTTGACCTGCACGGGCTGGCCCTTGGCGTCGCCGAACGCGCCGCCAAGGTGATAGCTCTTTTCGCCGCCGACCATGTCGAGGCTCGCCCAGAATTCCGGTGTCTTGATCTGGTAGGCGACGTCCTTGAGCATGCCGACGATCTTGCCGCCCTTGATCTCATAGAAGACCTGGCCGCCGAACTGCGCGTTGTAGCGCTGCTGGTCGATCGAGAACGAGCCGTCGCCGATGATGGCGATGCCGCGATCGGTTGCCGAGATGAGATCGTCCCAGCCGAGATCCTTGTCGCCGGGCAGAAGCGAGACGTTCGGCATGCGCTGGAATTGCACGGCGCCCCACGTCTGCGCGTACGAGCAGCCGTGCGAGCGCGTCGGCTTGCCCTGCTTTTTGTAATACCAGTCGAGCCAGGGCGCCTGTTCGCGCGTGGTCTGGTAGTCGACGAAGATCCCTTTCTTGATGATGTCGAACTCTTCCGGCTTCACACCCTCGTCGTCCCAGCCGCAGGCCGAGAGCGATCCGGGCTGCGTGCGATCGCCGCGGATGTTCATCAGCTCCGAGCCATACTTCAGGGCGCCGAGCACTTTTTCCGGCGGCGCGACGAAGCTCGTGCCGGCGTAGTTCGCCTCGTAGCCCATCGCGCGATCGAGCTCGGTGGGGTGCGCCACCGATTCGTGGATGGTGAGCCAGAGGTGCGACGGATGCAGGACGAGGTCGTAGCGGCCGACGTCGACCGATTTGGCGCTGAGCTTCTCCACCGCTTCGCCGGCCCACTTCGGCGCGTTGGCGACGAGCTGTGCGTCGCGCACGTGCTCGTAGCCAAGGCCGCGCGGCGCGATGTCCACGGCGTCGCGCGTGGCAAAGTCACCATTCCCGGTAGCGGTGACCAAGATGGAGGGCGACGTGCGGTAGATCACCTGCACGGTGAAGCTGCCGTCGGTCGACGCGAACGTCTTCTCCTCGCGGAGGAAGAACATGCTCGAATTGACGAAGCGCGCGCCCTTCACCGCGAGCGCGGCCTGATTGGCGGCGAGCAGCAGCGCGACTTTTTCTTCGATCGCGACGTTGAACGGATCGATTGCTATCGGGCTACTCCAGCTCCCCGTTACCGCGGGAGCCGGTGCGAGCACGACGGGCCGCACGAGCGCCGACCGATTCGCGCGCGCCTGGGCGACGGCCTGCTTGGCGACGCGCGACACCTCGTCGCGCGTGAGGTCGCGGCTGGCGGCGAAGCCCCACGCGCCATTGACGAGTGTGCGGACGCCGAAGCCGTAGGTCTCGTTGTCGGAGACGCCCTGCACGCGCTGCTCGCGCGTGGAGATATTCTGGTTGCGATTGCGAACGAAGCGCACGTCGGCGTAGTCGGCTCCGGCGCTCTTGGCGGCGTCGAGGGCGAGCATCGCGAGCTCTTTGACGTTGGGTTCCGCGGCGACGACAGCGGAGTACGGCGCGTACGGCGAGAGCGGAGGGGAGACGAGACCGCCGGCCGCTGTGCGACCGTTCGGTAAGTGTGCGGCGAATCCTGCCATTGCCGCCGCGGTTGTAGTCGACTTGAGAAACTCTCGTCGAGTTTGACCCACGCAGTACCCTCGTGCGTTTAACCGATCGCGCTCACTACAACGACGTTCGACAACGTTCCCGCGCGCGATGTGCCATTAGTGCTTACAAGCGAATATAGGAATGGCTGAATACCCACGCAATAGACGCGTGATATACGTCGTCATTCAAAAGCTGCACCACGAGCGCACGAAGCGGCGGAGTTTCGTGCGCGGCGCGCACACTTCCGCCGCTGATTCCACCATGCGAGGTTTCCATCGCGGCTCCGACGCATCGAGGAAAATGCTCGCGACGCGCGACCGCACTCTCACACATTGCATGGAGTACACGCGCGTGAAAGCGCTGGTGAAAGCATCGGCCGGCCCGGGCTTCGTCCTGAAGAACGTTCCCGAGCCGACCATTCGAGACGACGAAGTATTGATTCGCGTGCGCCGCGCCGGTGTCTGCGGCACCGACGTGCACATCTACGACTGGGACGCATGGGCGCAGGGGCGCGTGAAGCCGCCGATCGTCGTCGGCCACGAGTTCGCCGGCGAAGTGGTGCAGGTCGGCAGCCTCGTGACCGACGTGCGTGAAGGCGATCGCGTGACCGCAGAAGGCCACATCGTGGATGGACGCTGCCTCCTCTGCCGCACGGGCAACTCGCACGTCTGCCCACACACCAAGATCATCGGCGTGGACCGCGACGGCTGCTTCGCCGAGTACATCTCGATGCCGGCGACGAACGTCTGGCACCTCGACGACAACGTCTCGTTCGACGTGGGCGGCATCCACGATCCGATGGGGAACGCGTTCCACACCGCGCTCACGGCCGAGATTCCGGGCGCGACGGTGCTCGTCACCGGATGCGGACCGATCGGCATCTTCGCGGTGGGGATCTGCAAGGCGGCGGGTGCGTCGCGCATCATCGCGTCGGACGTGAACGACACGCGACTGGCGCTCGCCAAGCAGATGGGCGCGCACGACGTGGTGCATCCGAGCGAAGCCGAAGCGGTCGTGAAGCGCCACACCGACGGGCTCGGCGTGGACGTGGTGCTCGAGATGTCGGGCGTGCCGTCGGCGATCCATCAGGCGTTCTCGCTCGTTCGCGTCGGCGGCCGGGTGCAGATGCTCGGCATTCCGTCCAAGCCGATCGAGATCGATCTCGCGACGGAGGTCATCTTCAAAGGGCTGACGATCTACGGCGTAGTGGGCCGGCGGATGTACGACACCTGGCTGTTGATGACGCGCTTCCTGCGATCGGGGCAGTTCGATCCCACGCCCGTCATCACGCATCGATTCCCGCTCGAGCAGTTCGACGAAGCGATTGGGGCGATCAAGTCGGGCGAGGCGGGCAAGGTGATTTTCGAGGTTGCGTAGTCTTAACAGCGTGAACGCGGACGAACGCGGTCACCGCGCGGACAGACGCGGGCGAAGACACACCACGTGTCATCCCGAGCGTAGCGAGGGATCTATTCGAACGTTCGAACCCGGCCACGCGGCCGGGACAATAGATCCCTCGGTCGCTTCGCTTCCTCGGGATGACATAGTGAAATTGTCCGCGTTCGTCCGCGCACTGACCGCGTTCGTCCGCGTTCACGCTTTTCTTGAGGAACACCAGTGGCTCTGAACCAAGCATTCACGAAAGGGCTCGAAGACACGATCGAACAGCTCAAGCGGGACAAGGTCTACAAGCGGCTCAACTATCTCGAGTCGCCGCAGTCGGCGCACGTGCAAATGGAAGGGCGCGGCGACGTGTTGATCCTGTCGTCGAACAACTACCTCGGCCTGTCCGACGAGCCGTCGGTGATCGAGGCGGGAATCGAAGGGTTGAAGAAGTACGGCGCCGGAACGGCCAGCGTGCGGTTCATCTGCGGCACGTACACCATCCACCGCGAGCTCGAGGACGTGCTCGCCAAGTTCGTCGGCACCGAGGCCTCGCTGTCGTTCGTCGCCGCCTGGAACGCGAACGAGGCGTTCACCGCGACCATCGCGCAGGAGGGCGATTTCGTCATCTCCGACGCGCTGAACCACGCGTCGATCATCGACTCGATGCGGCTGGCGAAAGCGATCACCAAGTGCACGACCGGCGTCTACAAGCATTCGGACATGGACGACCTGCGCGCCAAGCTCGCCGAGCAGAAGGGCGCGAAGCGGCGGTTCATCTGGACCGACGGTGTCTTCTCGATGGAAGGCGCGATCGCCAAGTTGCCGGAGATCCTCCAAATCGCGCGCGACACCGATTCAATCGTCGTCGTCGACGATTCGCACGCCACCGGCGTGCTCGGCAAGACGGGCCGCGGGACCGCCGAGCATTGCGGCGTGTTCGGCGAAGTGGACGTCATCACGTCGACGCTCGGCAAGGCGCTGGGCGGCGCGGCAGGTGGCTTCGTCGCCGGCTCGGCCGCGGTGGCCGACTATCTCACGCAGCGCGCGCGGCCGCAGCTCTTCTCCAACGCGTTGCCCACGACGGTGGCGGCGAGCGCGATGCAGGCCGTGCGATTCGTGGTCGAGCATCCCGAGCGCGTCGAGACGCTGCGCGAGAACACCGCATATTTTCGCGAGCAGATCACCGAGGCCGGTTTCAAGCCGCTGCCCGGTGAAACGCCGATCATTCCAATCATCGTCGGCGAGACAGCGGCGGCGATTCAGATGAGCGACATGCTGCTCGATGAAGGCGTCTTCGTCACCGGCTTCGGCTTTCCGGTGGTACCGAAGGGCGAGGCACGCGTGCGATGCCAGATCTCCGCCTCGCACACGCGCGACGATCTCGATCAGGCGATACGCGCCTTCAAGAAAGTCGGCGCTAAGCTCGGCATCGTACGGTAATGATCAACCGTTTGTAGCTCGCGACGTCGTCACCGCCGAGGTGCGTGACGACGCCGCCGCAGCGGGTGCCCTCCAACATCATTGGAACGAGCCAGGCGTTGATGTCGGGCGAGAGATGCCCCACGACGTCGCCGCCCGGCGCGTGCACCCACACGTTCGGCTCGTCGGTGCCCGGCGGATCCGGGACGAGAATGAGCGGATCGCCGATCTTCAGCCGATGCAGCGCGTCGCTACGGCGGCCGAACACCGTTCCATACACCGGTGTGTCGAACTCACGAGTTCCTGGTTGAATCAAAGACATGCGAGGCCAATGTGATGTCGGTCACGTTCGCGGGCCAGCATCTCCGCCCGCAGGGATGCGGGCGGCCGCGACCGTGACTGTGCGGCTGGTTCTGTCGTCCGAGTGATGGAGCCGGACGAACGGCCAGCCCCTTCATTGCCAGGAGTCGTATGCGAACGATCCGTGCCCTGACGATCGCGACCGCGGTCGTCGCGATGCTTCCGTCACTCGCCGCCGCCCAAAACGGGCGTCAATTCAAGGATGCTTGGTTCTGGGGAATCAAAGGCGGAGGCATCAGTCTCGCCGATAGCTCGCAGTCGTACAAGCAGGCTCCCATGGCCGGCGTGGATTGGTTGATCACGCGGACGCACGGCGGACTGTACATCTCGGGCGCCCAATCGTTCTTCACGCGGCAGACGTTCACGCTGCGCGATCCGGTCGCGGGGGCCGACAGCGGCCTTCGCATCATCGATCTCAAGAACATGCGCAAGCTCGACATGGCCATCATGGGCTTCCCCGGCGAGCATCTGCGCTTCCATCCATACGTCGGAGTCGGCTTTTCGCTCAACCAAGTCGCTGACGCGCAGCCGCGCGGTCCGTTCGGCAACACCGATCAGCTCACGGCCGCGGAACAGGTGATTCAAGCGCAGAAGACGGCCTTCTCTCCGCTGCTCATCGCCGGTGGCCAGTATCGCATGACGCGCTTTTCCGTATTCGGCCAAGCAACCCTGAGCCCGGCCAACACGAACTTCCTGCTGTACAACGGCAAGGCGTACAACTTCGGCTACGAGTTTGGGCTGCGGTACAACTTCGGATCGTCGATCAGCCGGGACTAGCGCAACGCCTGGCTCGCGACCGCTAATTCCCGGCCGACGTCCGCTTGAAGTGCGGCGGCGTCTTCGAGACATAGGGGTTGTCGGTGATGAACCACCGCAGCGGCCAGTCGGCCGCCTGGGTGATGCCGATGCGCGGCGTGACCGTCACACGCTCGTCCGGCACGGGATCGCCGGCGCGAATCAGGAGCGGCGGACGTTGTAACGGCAGCCAATTGTGCTCGCCGACGATTCCGAGCGCGAGACAAAGCTTTCCGGGTCCGTTCGTGAGATCCACGTCGCGGCGCACGCGTGGCCGACGACGGCGCATCAACTCGATGCCGACCACAGGCTCGACCGCGCGAACGAGCACCGCGCTCGGCTCGTGCTCCGCGCGCGTGACCGCGTTGAAGCACCAGTACATACCGTAGATGAAATAGACGTACGCAATGCCGGGCGGGCCGTAGAGCGGCGCCGTGCGCGACGTACGCCCCGCGGCGGCATGGCATGCGAGATCGTGCTCACCGATGTACGCCTCGGTCTCGACGATGCGTCCAGCCGCCACGCCGTCGGGAGTCTGGCACTCGAGAACGGCGCCGAGCAGATCACGGGCGACCTGCTCGGTCTCGCGAGCGTAGAACTTCTTCGGCAGCGGCGGCGTGAGACGAGAACGCCGCGCTCGGGGCGCGGCGTCTCGGGTCATTCGTCTTTGGCTGCCGCGCTTTTCTTTGCGCGGGGTCGAGACGCGGCTTTCTTCGCCGGTGCTCGTCCGCGCTTCGCTTTCGCGGCCGGTTCGGGCGCGGGTACCACCGCGGCCGGTGCGGCTGGTGTGGCCTGCTTCGCCGACTTGGCAGCCTTCGCGCCGCCTCGGCCACGCCCGCCGCGACCGCTCTTGGCGGCGGATGCGTCAGGCGATGCGCCGTTGTCCGCCGCGGCCGGTGCTTCGGCGCGCGGTGCTGGAGTCGGGGCCGGTGCCGCCGCCGGCGTTCCGTGCTCCACGACGCCGATCGACAGCAGATCCGCCGGCGGCGCGCCCAGGCGGCCACCGCGCACTCCGGCGCGACCCGCACCCGCGCCACGATGACCCATCCCCACGCGAGGCGCGGGAGCCGACGGCGCAACCTGCGGCGTCGTGGCGGCGATCGCCGACTGCTCGCTGCGCGCGAGCTGCTCGGCGACCGGCGGAGCTTCGGCGGCGCGTGCAACCTCGAAATCATCGCCGCGCTTGCGGAGGTCGACGATGCCTTCGTCGTGCGCGTCCTTGAGAATGCGCACGAACATGCGGTCGCTCAGACTCTCGGAATCGCGGCCGAGGAGATGGCGTGCACGACGACGCACGTCGCTGGCGCGGACCGACTCCTCGCCAGGCGCCACGTCGTTGATGGTACGGCGTACGAGATCGAACGCCTCGGCGCGGGTGAGACGCTCGCCGCTCGTACCGATGCCGGTGTCGGGCGATACGGCGCGGTGCTCGGTGGTGAGCTCCAACTGCGCGACGCGATCGGGGCGCGCTTCGGGGCGCACTTCGGGACGTTGCTCCGCGACGGGCAGTTGCTCGACCGAAGCCGCGGCCTGCGGCGTCGTGGCCGCGCCTTCGCGCGCCGGACGATCTTCACGGGGCGGACGATCCTCGCGATCGCGTCCACGTCCGCCGCGTCCGCGGCGGCCACGGCGCGGGCCGCGATCTTCCGACACCGGCGTCTCGCCGCCTTCAGCGGCCGGAGCGGCAGTCTCGGGGCGAAGCACCTGGGTCTCGGCACTGGGAGCAACGCCGCCGACCGGCAGGTCGACCTCGAGCTGGCCGTTGTCGAGCTTGGTGACGGAGAGCAGACCGCGCTGCGCGGCTTCCTGGCAGAAGCGCGAGAACTTCGAGATGCCGAGGTTCTTCTCGTCGAAGGTGCTGTCGATCTCCTGCATGACCTGCTTGAGCCGGTCGGAGCGCATCACGTCGTTGTTGCGCTTCATGCGCTGGACCGCTTCGGTGACGAGCTCCCACGGGTCGTACTTCCGCGCGGGTTCGTCGTCGTTCTGCTTCACGAGACCGGCGAGCGCGTTGTAGCTGTAGTACTCGTCGCAGTTCTGCACGAGCAGGTCGCTCGACGATTCACGGATGCCGACGCCGATGACGTACTTGCCGTACTCCTTCAGCTTGATCACGAGGCTCGAGAAGTCCGAGTCGCCCGAGAGGAGGATGAAGGTGCCGATTTCAGGACGCGTGAAAACGAGCTCGAGCGCGTCGATGGCGAGCCGGATGTCGGTCGCGTTCTTCTTCGAGGAGCCGTAGGCCGGCGCGAAGATCAGGTCGATCGACGCCTCGGAGAGCGGCACGATGTACTGCGGGTAGCGCCGCCAATCGGCGTAGGCGCGTTGCACCGCGACCTTGCCTTTGATGATCTCCGACGAGAGGAGGCTTCGCAGCTCCTTCCCGAGATCGGAGCGAATCCCCATCGTGACGTTGTCGAAGTCGATGAGGAGGGCGGCGTTGGGCGCGTGGATCGGCGCCAAGGCGTGCGGAGCGGCCGACATGGCCTGCGGACCGCGATGAATGAGTGCGCTCTGCGAGCGCGTGGTGGGGCGAGTGTGTCGAGAATTCATGCAGTGCTCTGCGGATCACAGATCCGTGATAGGCGGTACGAGCGGGTTGCCGCTCCGACCGCTCGGCCATGGGGCCGAATCAGCGTTGTCACCATGGCACCGCACGCGCTCACCGGCTGTTCCACGCTCGAGCGCGTGGATAGCACCGATCTCGCAGGTGATGCCAGACATGGAATTTAGAGCAATAGGCGACGTAAAGCCATGTCAGGGCTATTCGCCCATGGCTTTGAGGACGACCCGCTTGGGGCGTTGGCCGTCCCATTCGCCGTAAAAGATTCGCTGCCAGGGCCCGAGATCGAGCTCCCCGGCGGTCACCGGGACGATGACTTCGTGGCCCACCGTGATGGACCGCAGGTGCGCCGCCGCATTGTCCTCGCCCGTTCCACTATTGTGGCGGTAGCGCTGCGGCTCCCAGGGCGCCACCGTCTGTTCCAGCCAGTCGAGAATGTCCTTCCAGAGACCCGATTCATGATCGTTCACGAAAACGGACGCCGAGATGTGCATCGCCGACGCGAGCACCATGCCCTCCTGGATACCGGCGGCCGCACGGCAGCGCTCCACCTCGTCGGTGATGTCGATGATCTCCTGCCGCTTCTTGGTGTTGAAGGTGAGGTAATCGGTGTGCGTCTTCATGGCTCGGTGCGGAATGGGCGTGAGGGTGGTTCGGACTGTGTCCAATCTGTATGTTTGACCGCGAAACCGCTGTCACGCGCCTCTCGTACGGAGCATCTGTGAAGCGTGTCGGGTTCCGCGGCCGCCTCTTCCTCATCCTGCTGGCCTTCGCCCTCATTCCGTCGATCGTCATCTCGCTTGCGTGGAGCGCCACCGGGTCGGTCGTCCTGCCGTTGGCAGCTGAAACTGCCGCGTGGGACAGCGCGGCGGCCACGGGTGAGCGTGCGGTCGCCGCGGCGCGCGCCGGTACGCTGAGCGGCGCGCAGCGGCACGCGGTCGACGTGCACGAGGCCACGCTTCAACAGAGCGTGGTGCAGTCCCGGCGGGCTGGGTTCGTCTTTCGCCGGCTGGCGCAACGACTCGTCGTGGCGACGCTGTTCGTCGTCGTCATCGTCGGCGTGGTCGCCTCGCGCGTCGCGGGGCATTTGAGCCGGAATCTCAGCCGTCCGTTGCAGGAGCTGGTCGGATGGACGGAACGCATCGGACGCAGCGAGCCCCTACCCACGACCCCGCCGCGGCGCGGCGCACCGGAGTTCGAAGTGCTGCGGAGGCGCATGCGCGAGATGGCGAGTGAGCTCGAGCTCGGACGCACGCGGGCATTGGAGGCCGAACGGTCGGCAACGTTGCGTGAGAGCGCGCGCCAGGTGGCGCACGAGCTCAAGAATCCGCTCACGCCCATTCGGTTCGCGGTCGACCGGCTGCGACGCGAGGCGCCGCCGGGCTTGGAGGAAACGGTCGAAGTGCTGGCGATCGAGTCGCAACGGCTCGAGGAGATGGCGAAGAGCTTCGCGCAGTTCGGACGACTGCCCGAAGGGCCTCGCGCCGAGGTGGACCTGAGCGAGCTCGCGCGATATACCGCGCGCGCGACGATTCCGCCGGAAGTCACCGTGCACGTCACCGTCGGCGACGACGTGCCGATGATTCACGGCCACCACGACGCGCTGGCGCGCGCGCTCACGAACGTCATGCTCAACGCGGTGGACGCCTGCAAGACCGGCGGTAGCGGCCACGTGGCCGTGCGCGTGCAGCGGGTGACCGACGCGGGCCGCGACGCCGTGGAGCTCGCGGTGTCCGACAACGGCTGTGGAATCTCGCCTGAACGGCTGTCGCGCATCTGGGATCCGTACGTGACGTCGAAGCCCGGCGGGACCGGGCTTGGGCTCGCGATCGCTCGTCAAACGGTGTTGGCGCACGACGGCGCCGTCGCGGCGGAGAGCACACTGGGAAGTGGAACGGAGATTCGATTCGTGCTGCCGGTGGACGGCAGCCGCAATGGAGGGGAGAATGCGGGTTAGTGGCGAGTTGATTCCGATCGTGATGTTCATGTGTACCGCGGTAACGATCATCGGGTTTCCGGTGGCTCGCGCGTTCGCCAGGCGCATGGAACGCGAACCGTCGCAGCCATCGGTTCCACCCGACGTCACGGCACGCCTCGAGCGCATGGAGCAGGCGCTGGACTCGATCGCGATCGAAGTGGAACGGATCTCGGAGGGACAGCGCTTCACGACGAAGCTGCTGTCGGAGCGGAGCACCGTGCCGAGCACCGGCGTGTCGAGACCGCAGCAATGACTCCGCTGCAGTCCGGCCCCGTGCAGATCCCGCCCGAAGCGATTCACGCGGCGATCATGCTCGGACGGTATTTTTTCGCCGGGTGCGTGATTCTGGGAATCGTACCTCCGGTCATTCGTCTGTTCGCGAAACGATTCGAACGTCCCACGACGATCATCTCCGAAATGCCGGCCGAGGCGACGCAGCGTCTCGAGCGCATCGAGCAGGCGGTCGAAGCGGTGGCAATCGAAGTCGAACGCATCGCCGAAGCGCAGCGCTTCTCGGCGAAGCTGATGGCCGAACAGGCGCAGCGCGCGCTGCCGCGCTCGGATCAATAAGTGCCAAGCGTTCTGATCATCGACGACGAGCCGAACATCCGGCGAATGGTCGGCGCGCTGCTGAGCGCCGAGGGATACGAGGTGCGCGACGCCCAGGATGGCGCAACGGGCCTCGCGCGCGCGATCGAAGCCGAGCCCGATGTGTTGCTGCTCGACCTCATGATGCCCGGCGATCTGGACGGCATGGCGACGCTCGGCCGGATGCGCGAGGCGCTGCCCGACGTACCCGTAGTGATGATGAGCGGACGCGCCGGCCTGAGCGACGCGGTGAAGGCGACGAAGCTCGGCGCATTCAACTTTCTCGAAAAGCCGCTGAGCCCCGAAGGCGTGTTGCTCGCGCTGTCGTCGGCACTCGAGCTGCGCCAGGCGCGGCGCGAGGCGAAAGCGCTCCGCGCCGATCTCGGGTTGAGCGGCGAGATGATCGGCGACAGCCCCGCGATGGCGCAGGTGCGCACGATGATCGACCGCGTGGCGCCGACGGATGCGCGCGTGCTGATCACCGGCGAATCGGGCACGGGCAAGGAGCTCGTCGCCGCCGCGATCCACGCGGGCAGCGGCCGGCGCGACCGTCCGTTCGTGCGCGTGAACTGTGCGGCAATTCCGCGCGATCTGGTCGAAAGCGAGATGTTCGGCCACGAGCGCGGCGCGTTCACCGGTGCGACCGACCGGCGCATCGGGCGATTCGAGCTTGCTCATCGCGGTACGCTGCTGCTCGACGAAGTAGGCGACCTCGGCGCCGAGGCGCAGGCCAAGCTGCTGCGCGCGATCGAAGCGAAGGAGATCGAGCGCGTGGGCGGCGGCAAGCCGATCCGCATCGACGTGCGCATCGTGTCGGCGACGAACAAGGATCTCGCGCGCGGGATCTCCGAGGGGAGCTTTCGCGACGATCTGCTATTTCGTCTCAATGTGATACCAATTCAGATTCCGCCGCTGCGCGAGCGGCCGGGCGACATTCCGGCGCTCGTGCGCCACTTTTCGACGCTCCATCGCATGCGTACCGGCCAGCCCGTGCCGGCGTGGAGCGATGACGCGATCTCGGCGTTGACGCGCTACGCGTGGCCGGGGAACGTGCGCGAGCTGGCGAACATCGTCGAGCGGTTGTCGATCCTGCACGCGGGCCGCACGGTGACCGATACCGACGTCGCGGCGGTGGTGCCGGTGGAGCGCAAATCGCGGCCGAACGCGGCCCCCCTACCGGACCCCGCGTCCCTCGACCATTCCTTGAGTGACACGCTCGACGAGTACGAGCGCGTTCTGATCGCGCGCGCGCTGTCCATGACCGCCGGAAACGTGGCCGAGGCCGCACGCCGGTTGAAGACCGACCGGCCGAACTTGTACCGGCGAATGCGAAGGCTTGGCATTCCGGTCGGCAACGAGTGACGTCGGAGCGACACACGCGAATCGACCAATCATGACGGAGCACTGATGCGTAGCACCTTTTTGACGCTGCTTCTGGCGATGCTGCCGGCTGCCGTTGGCGCGCAGCGCGAGCCGGCCGTGGCGCACCAGACACTTCCGCGCGACGTGCGCCGCGAGGTGGCCGAGCGGTGGAACGGCACGAACGCGCTTCGCGACTCGAGCCGCGTGGAGATCGCCGAAGGTCGCGAAGTCGCCGGCAACGTTGCCGTGCAGCATGGGCCGTTGATCATCGCCGGCCACGTCACCGGAAGCGTGCTCGCGCTCAACGCCGACGTGCTCCTGCGCCCGTCGGCGCGCATCGATGGCGAGCTGCTCGTCGTCGGCGGCGACGTCGACGGCCGTACGACAGCCCGCGTGGATGGTGCGATTCGGATCTACCGCGAGGCGATGCTCTACCGCGAGGAAAGCGGCCGCATCGTGCCCACCGACGACGAGATATCCCAGGACGAGAACTGGTGGCGCCGCCTCGAGCACCGCCACGAAGGCAACTGGAACGAAGCGCTGCGCGTCGTGCAGGCCGGGCCGTACAACCGCGTGGAGGGTCTGCCGATCGAGCTCGGCCCGGCGCTCGCTCGGCGCACGCCATGGGGAAGTCTGCGGCTCGACGCCGGGGCGATCGTTCGCACCGGAAGCAGCTTCAGCTCCGATCGCGGGGATTTCGGGCACGCCATCCGCGGCGAAGTACGGGTCGGCCGGAACCGCGGCATCGGCATCGGCGCGCAAGCGCAGAACGTCGTCGATCCGGTCGAGAGTTGGCAGATGTCGGACATCGAAGTGGCGTTGGCGTCCTTTCTCGCGCGCAGGGATTATCGCGACTACTACCAGCGCCACGGCGGCGGCGGCTTCGTCACGCTGTATGGCGCGCGCGACGTGAGCCTCACCAGCTCGTTCGGCGAGGAGCGATGGTCGTCACGGGCACGGCGGAATCCATTCACGCTGTTCAACGACAACCGCGAATGGCGGGAGAATCCCGTCGTCGATGAAGGACTGTTTCACGTCGCGAGCACGGAGCTCAAGTTCGACACCCGCTCCAACCCCGATGATCCGTTGGCCGGGTGGTATCTGAACGCCAACTTCGAGCACGGCCGGGGAACGATTCTCTCAGGAGCCCCGACGTCGTCGGACCCGCGAGCGATCGGCCACGCGGGCGTCACGGACTACTCGCGCGGATTCTTCGACTTCCGCCGCTACAACCGGCTTGGTCCCGACGCGCAGCTCAACATGCGCGTGGTGCTGGGCGGGTGGTTGAATGGTGACCCGCTGCCGCTCGAGCGGCGGTTGTCGGTCGACGGGCCGGGCGCGCTGCCGGGATTCGGCTTCCGGAGCGTTCAGCCCGGCGTCGACGTCGGAACGTGCAACGTGGGGATCGGCGCGCCGGGACGGCCGGCCGAATGCGACCGTATCGCGCTCGCGCAAATCGAGTATCGCGGCGATCTGAGCATCGATTTCACCGGAGACTGGAACGACTGGCCGCGCCACTACCACAGCGCGCGCGGCGACGTGCAATGGGTGTTCTTCGCCGATGCCGGCCGCGGATGGCTGGTGGGTGCACCCACCGGCACGCTCACCTACGACCGCAGCACGCTGCCGTCGCTCTCGACGTTTCGGTCGGACATCGGCATCGGCTTGGACTTCGCCGGCATCGGAGTCTACTGCGCCAAGGCGGTATCGACGCCCGAGCCGGTGAACTTCTTCGTTCGACTCAAGCATCGTTTCTAGACGTGCGATTCGCTCTTGGCGTGGCATGTCTCATCTGGGCGGCGCAATTCATGGCGCCGCTTGTCGCGCCGCTGCCGGCGCAGCGCAACGGCGTGCAGCTCGACGTAAAGATCGACACGGCCAACGCCGGTATCGCGGGGCCGACGATCACGACGGCCAACCTGCTGGCGGACCCGAATACGCGGGAGCTGTTGCGCGCCGGTTTCGCGACCAAGGTGACGTACCGTCTCGAGCTCTGGCGAAAGGGCGGCGTGTTCGAGGATCTGCACGACCGAACGGAGTGGGACGTGTACGTGCAGTACGACCCCACGAAGCAGCTCTACAACGTCGTTCGCCGTCAGGACCGGCAGTTCGAGAACTTCGGCGGATCGAGCACGGTGACCACGGCGGAGATGCAATTCGGCGGGCCGTATCGCGCGCCGCTTCATCCGAACCGTTCGGGAAAGTTCTACTACTTTCTGACGGTCGAAGTGCAGCCGATGCTGGAGAGCGATCTGGACGCGCTGCTACAGTGGACGCGCGGGCCCACGGCGCCGGGAAAAAGCAGTCCGCTCAACTCCATTCGCGGCGGCGTGGGGCGGCTGTTGTCGCGGGTGCTGGGCGGCGACAAGCAGCACTACGAGGCGCGGACGCGGGTGTTCAGCATACCCTAATACGTCATCCTGAGGGAATATGTCATCCTGAGGGAGTGACGCGACCGAAGGATCGCCTTGGTCCGCCGTGGAACGCGATCCTTCGCTTCGCTCAGGATGACAACAGGGACAATGCCCGCCACAGTCCGCCGTGGAAAGCGATCTTTCGCTTCGCTCAGGATGACAACAGGGTCAGTGCGCGGCCACTCTCGGTGCCCGGTGCTCGAGCTGCTCCAAGTGGTGCAGCACCTCACTCCCATAGAACGTCTTGATGTACCGCGCCTGGGTCGGCGTGAGCCGGCGAACGGCCCAGCTCAGGTGCACGAAGTGCGGCTCGACCGGATGCGTGAGCGGGTGCATCCCGATCTCTTCCGGCAGGCGGTTGCCCTTGCGCGTGTTGCACGGGCTGCACGCCGCCACGACGTTCGTCCATTCGTTCGTGCCGCCGCGCGACAGCGGGATCAGATGGTCGCGCGTCAGCGACTCACGCGGCTTGAGCTCCGTGATGTGCCGGTGGCAGTACTGGCAGCGGTAATGGTCGCGCGCGAAGAGAAAGGTGTTCGTCACCTGGCGCCGGAAGCGGCGCGGGACGTGGATGAACTTCGTCAGGCGAATGACCGCCGGCCGCGGCATCGTGAGACGCTCCGAGCGCACGAGACGGTCCTGATCCGCCTCGACGATCTCGGCTTTGCCGTCGATGACCAAGCGCAAGGCCCGCCGCATTGGAACCATCGTCAACGGCTCGTAGGACGCGTTCAGTGCCAGACAGCCCAAGACCACGTACACCTCCAAGGGGGCCGGTACACGAACTCCCGCCAAAAGCTGCGAGGCGGGAGCGAGAACTTGTCAGCGACGCCACGTTCCCGATCGCGTGCATTGCACGTGTCGGAAGGTTACATGTAGCAAGCTATGCTGCTGTCACGGAGGCGACAAGATACCGACACGATCGGGACTAATCAGACCACTCCCTGCGTTTCGCCCCCGGAGTCCAGCCATTCTCCCAGGGCGTCGGCCAGCGACTGCATGCGAAGACCGAGCCCGGCCCGCGACGACACCAGCTCGCCGTCTTGTAACAGCATTCGGCCGGCCACGCAGACGAAGCGCGCTCGGCCGCCGGTGATCGAGAACACCGCGGCGGCGATGGGGTCGTGCGTCGGGGCATGCGAGTCGAGCGCGAACGCGGCAAGGTCGGCCTGTTTTCCGACATCGAGCGTTCCGGCCACCGAGTCGAGCCCGATCGCCTTCGCCCCCCCGATCGTCGCGAGCTCGAGCACGTCGGCCGCGGAGGGCGCCTCGGACGAGCCGAGCCGCGTCCGTTGCGCGAGCAGGGCCAACCGGGCTTCCTCGAGCAGATCCATCCGATTGTTGCTCGCCATCGAATCGCTCCCGAGTCCGACGGGAACCCCGGCGGCAAGCAGCTCGGCCAGCGGCGCGATGCCGTGTCCGAGCTTGGCGTTCGACGCCGGGCAGTGTGCGACCGACGAGCCCGACTTCGCGATCGCCTCGACGTCGCGACGGTCGACGCGAACGCAGTGGATGAGCAGTGGCGCCACGTCGAGCACGCCGAGCTTCGCGAGCAGCTCGATCGGCGACGCCGCGCGCGGCGCGACGGCGATGCCCCGCCGCCGAAGTCCGTCGGCGAAGGCGCCCTCGCCTTCGACCACCAGCCGCCGCTCGAGCTCACCCTCGGCGATGTGGATGGCCATGGGCAGCCGCTGCTCGCGGGCGAGCTCGGTGGCGGCACGAAACAGCTCGTCGGACACGGTGTACGGCGCGTGCGGCGAGATGCCGACGCGCACGAGCGGCGTCTCGAGGTAGCGGAGACCGCCCACCTTTTCGCGCAGACCGGCGATCGATTCGGCGCATTGGACGGGGTCGGGTCCGAACACCTCCTGATACATCACGCCGCGCACGCCGGCCTCGCGCATCGCCTGCATGACGACCCCCGACTCACAGGTGTCGGCGTACGCCGTGATGCCGGCGCGCACGCCCTCCTCGAGCCCGTACCGCGCCGAGTCGAGCAGCGCCTCGCGGTCGAGCACGGCGCGGCGCGCGTTCGTCAGCCGGAGAATCCAGCGGCGGAAGTCGAGGTCCTCGAGAAACCCGCGCATGGCGGTGAGCTCGAGGTGGCAGTGCGCGTTGACCAAGCCAGGCAGGAGCACGACGTCACCCAGATCGTGATCATGCCCGGAGGGACCGCCGTCGGACGGTCCGACGTACGCGATCAGATCGCGCTCGACGGCGACGACGCCGTTGGCGATCGGCGGCGACGCGATGGGAACGACCCACCGTGCGCGATAGCGGATCATGGCGCGTCGCTTTGCTGCGTTTTCGACCCGTGCCGCACCGGATCGTACAGCGCATCGTCGGCAACGCCGAGCGATCGCGCCAACGCGAGCGGGCCGACGACGTTCGCGACCTGCGCGAGGGTGTGGCCGTCGGAGCCGAGCGAGATGCGCACGCCGCGCGCGACGGCGCGGGCGACGAGACTTTGGGGCGGCGTGTAGCGCGACGAGAGCTCGAAGGCGATGCCCGCCGTGTAGAGCGCGTCGACCATGCGCGTTTCGCGCGCTTCGGTCCAGAGGACCTCTGGGTCGATGGCGCGATAGGGCAACGTGACCAGCGTGGGATGCGCGAGGATGTCGACCGGCATCTCGGCGGCGAGGTGCTCGATCGAATCGATATGCGCGTCCATGTACGCGTCCACCGTCAGTCCGCTGGGCAGGTGTCGCGAGAAGGCGTGGACGAGGGTGCCGCTCGGCAGCCGAACGGCGTGGAGCGAGCCGATGCGATGCGTGAAGCGGCGAACGAGGGTGGCGGGGAGCTCGCGCCAGAGCGCGTCGTGCCAACAGAACTCGCCGCCGCGGAGCACATCTACCGTGTCGAGAGCGTCGAGATAGGCGCGGACCGCGTCGACGCTCGCGATGCTGCGCGACACGTCGCGGGAGATGTGATCGGAGACCGACGGACGGACGCCCAATACGGCAGCGCGCTCGACCACCTGGTCGATGGTGAGCGCGCCGTCCGAGAAGGTCGAATGTGCGTGGCAGTCAACGGGCTGCCAATTCATGATATTCGAATGAGAGTTCTATCGAGGCGGGCGCAGCGTGTCCGGCTTGGGGCGGATCGTGTCGGGTCGCGGCCGGATCTTCGTCGTGTCGGGCGGGCGGATGGTGTCGCGCGGACGCGTGACCCGGTACATCGACGTGTCGCGCGGCGGCAGTGAAAAGATCGCACTGTCGCGGAAGCGGCGCGAGGTGTCGACGGGCTGGGTACGGCCGCGCTGAATCGGGGCGGCGGACCCCGGCACGATGACGCCCGTCCCCGGCCGCGTCGAATCGATGCGTCCGCCCGGCGGATACGGCGCCGGATTCGTCGTCAGCGGCGGAGTGGCTCCCGGCGGATAGAGTCCGCCCACGCCGGCGGTGTCGGGATACAGGTTCGCGCCCATGTGCACCGTGCACTCCTGAATCGGATCGGTGCCTGGGATGAAGAACTCGCTCCCCACGACGTCGCGCGGACAGTAGGGCGTGGCGAGCATGTTGGTCGTCACGTCGATCTGGCGCGTGACGATGTCGCTGGGCATGGGCCAGTCCTTCGGCGCCGGCTTCCGCTTGTAGACCTCGGTCATGAATGCAGTCCACGCCGGCGCGGCGAGAATGCCGCCCTGTGCGTTCGGCTTGATCTTCTGCGGTTTGTCGAAGCCCATCCACACGCCGGCCACGAGGTCCGACGTATAGCCGATGAACCAAACGTCGGTGCCGTCGTTGGTCGTTCCCGTCTTGCCGCCCGCGGGATAATGGAACTGCGATCCCACGCTGCCGGCGGCGGTGCCGCGCTGCACCACGTCTTTCATGACGCTCACCATGAGCCACGCCTCCTCCGGCGACATCACCGGAACCATGCGCGCTTCAGGCTCCCAGAGCACCTCGCCCTTCTGATTCTCGACGCGTGTGATGGCCACCGGCTCGGCGCGCGATCCCAAGTTGGCGAAGGCGCTGTACGCGGCGACCATCTCGATCGGATAGACGTCGGCCGCGCCGATGAAGATCGACGGATAGCCGGGAATGGGCGAGGTAATGCCGAAGCGCCGCGCTTCGTCGATGACGCTCTGCGTTCCGAGCTCGAGGCCGAGCTTGATCGTCGGCACGTTGCGCGACTGGTAGAGCGCGCGGCGCATGGGGATCTTGCCGGCGTAGTCGCCCTCGAAGTTCTGCGGCGTCCAGGTGGAGTTGCCGCCCATCTGCACGGTGAGCGGCGAGTCGTCGAGGATGTACGACAACGGCCGGCCGTTCTGCACGGCGTCGGCGTACACGATGGGCTTGAACGTCGATCCCGGCTGACGCACGGCCTGGACGGCGCGATTGAACTTGCTGTCGTCGAAGTCGCGTCCACCCACCAGCGCGCGGATGGCGCCGGTGTGCGGATCCATGGCGATGAACGCGCCTTGGAGGTAGGGCGACGTGGGCTCGTCGGGCTGATCGGCATCGTTGGCCTTCGCGATGTAGCTCTCGTAGCTCGCATGCGGGAACTTGCCGAACCGTCCGGCTTCGATCGCGCGAAGCTGACGCTCCATCGACCGTTCGGCGGCGGATTGCAGGTCGAGGTCGAGTGTGGTGTAGACCTTGAGTCCCTGCTCGTAGAGCTGCTTGCCGAATTTGTCGTCGAGTTGCTGGCGAATCCATTCCACGAAGTACGGTGCGAGCTGGCCCGCTTCTACCTTCGTGGCGAGGCGGAGTGGGTAGGCCTGCGCCTCGCTCGCCTGCTGCGCGTTGACGGCGTTCTCGTCGCGCATCGTCGCGATGATGGTGTTGCGCCGCTGCACCGCGCGATCGGGATAGAGGCGCGGATTGTACCGCGCCGGACCCTTCGGCAACGCGGCCAGCGTCGCCGCCTCGGCGAGATTCAGATCCTTGACCGACTTTCCGAAGTAGCGCTGCGAGGCCGTCTCGATGCCGTACGCGCCGTTGCCGAAGTTGATCTGATTGAGATAGAGCTCGAGGATCTTGTCCTTGGGATACTTCGCCTCGATCGCGCGGGCGACCTTGGCCTCCTTGAGCTTGCGGATGAGCGTCTTGTCGCGAGAGAGGCGCTCGGGAAAGATGTTTCGCGCGAGCTGCATCGTGATCGTCGAGAATCCTTCGCTGAAATTGCGGTTTCTGAGATCGACCAGGACGGCGCGCGGCACGCTCGCCCAGTCTACGCCAGCGTGCTGGTAGAAGCGCTTGTCCTCGGTGATGACGAAAGCGCTGCGCACCAGCGGCGGAATGTCGGCGATCTTGACGAGGGTGCGGCGCTCGAGCCCAAGCTCGGTGATGTATCGCCCGTCGGCCGCGAACAGCTTCGACGTCTGCCGAGGCTCGTAGTCCTGCAGCGCGTCGGCCGCGGGGCAGCGGCCCGCGCGGCAGACCATCGCCCAGCTGGCATATGCGAAGCCGGCTCCGAATGAGCCGAAAAAGCAAATGGTGAGCAACAGCGTGCGCGTAAACCGCGGGTACTGTTGGCGAAAGCGTTTACTGAATGGAATGGCAGGCATATGACTTGGTTCTCTGACTGTCTATTTTTGTGCCATGCGATCTCATGCGCTTCTCGACGACCTGCAGTGGCGTGGCTTGCTGCATCAGCATACCGAAGAGGTCGCTGATCTCCTAAACAGCGGACCGATCGGCGGATACATCGGTTTCGACCCGACCGCGTCCAGTCTCCACATCGGCAGCCTGCTGGTTGTAATGCTCCTGAAGCGCCTTCAGCTTCACGGACACAAGCCTGTCGCGCTCGTTGGCGGTGGAACCGGCCTGATCGGCGATCCCAGCGGCAAGTCGAGCGAGCGTCCCATGGCGGACCCGGCGGAGATCGCCGCCAACACCGCGAGCCTTCGGAAGCAGCTCGAGCGTTTCCTCGACTTCACCGGCGACAACGCCGCCCGCGTGATCGACAACGCGGAGTGGCTCGTGCAGCTGCGGGCCGTGGAGTTCATGCGCGACGTGGGCAAGCACTTCACGATCAACTACATGCTGCAGAAGGACTCGGTGAAGAGCCGCATGGACGCCGGCATCTCATACACCGAGTTCTCGTACATGCTCCTGCAGGCGTACGATTTCATGGAGCTGCGGCGCCGGCACGACGTACGGCTGCAGATGGGTGGTAGCGACCAGTGGGGGAACATCACGGCCGGCATCGAGCTCGTTCGCCGCTCGCTCGGCACGGATGCGCACGCCATTACGTCGCCGCTGGTCACGACCTCTGCGGGAACCAAGTTCGGCAAGACGGAAGCGGGCGCGATCTGGCTCGATGCGTCGATGACGTCGCCGTACAAGTTCTATCAGTTCTGGGTCAACATCGACGACCGCGACGTGGGCCGGTACCTGCGCTTCTTCACCTTGCTGTCGCGCGACGAGATCGAAGCGCTCGACCGCGCGCTCGCCGAGCATCCGGAAAAGCGCGAGGCGCAGCAGGCGCTGGCGCGCGACGTGACGGCGCGCGTGCACGGCGAAACGGCGCTGCGTGCCGCAGAGGAGGTCAGCGCATTGCTCTTCGGTGGTGCCGATCCCAAAACGCTGTCCGGCGAGGCGCTGCTCGCGCTGCAGTTGGAGATCCCTGTTTTTTCGATCGAGCCGGATGTCGATCGTGAAGCGCTCACCACGCACGATGTTCTCGAAGCCGTCTGCGCCGGCCCGGACGCTCTCTTCAAGAGCAAAGGAGACATGCGCCGCATGCTACAACAGGGTGGCGTGTACGTGAATGGAAGACGGTTGGGACAGGAGCGCGAGACGCTGGCTGCCGACGAGGTGCTCGGCGGGGAGTTCGTGCTCGTACGGAAAGGGGCGCGCAGTTACGGAATCGTCAAAGTCCGATAATCGTTGCGGCTCGACTGGCCGCTCGAGCGGGACAATTCCGTCATTTTGTTCGCGGATGACGCGGAAACTGCCGCGAAAAAAACCGGATCGTTCCTCAGCACAGACGACTCCAATCGCAACGAGCCCGGACGAATTCTTCTTGGGAACAGACGCTCAGGACGCCACCAGTCGCACCCCGAGCCTCTCTTCCCAAAAAAAGCGTTCGTCCGGGCTCGTTGGGCACGGAGCTCTTGTCGCACACGGAACGATCCGGCCGTTTCCGCGGCACTTTCCGCGTCATCCGTGTGAAAACGACGGAATCGTCCCGACTCAGCGACCAGTCAACGCGCAATAACGTCCAACGCCCGCCGCACTTCCGCTGATGTGTTGTAGAAGTGCGGCGACAGACGAATCGCCCCTTCCCGGAGCGAATGCGCAACTCCGGCCGCGGTGAGCCGCTGACTCGCCGCCATCGGGTCTGACGGCTTTACCGAGATGATCGCCGCCCGTCGCGCGCGATCGTCCGGAGTCACGAGCTCGACATCGTCACGACTCCTCGCCCACTCGATAATTTCCGCTGCCAAACCGAGTGTGTGCCTGGACACCGCGTCCTTTCCGAGCGAAGCGAACAGCTCGAGGCTGGCATTCATGCCAGCCATATCCTGGAACGGAAGAGTTATGAACTCGAAGCGGCGCGCGTCGTTCCGCCATTTGAGGTCGTAGTCGAGCAGACGAGAGAAATCGTCGGAGTCCTGCACGGCGAGCCAGCTCACATCGTGCGGCTCGAGCTGTTCGATCAGTGCGCGCCGCACATAGACGAACGCCGCGCCCCAAGGCGACAGCAGCCATTTTTGTGCGCCGCACGCGAGGATGTCCACCGGCGTCGTCTTCAAATCCAGCGTCAGGGGGCCGAGGCCCTGGATCGCGTCCACGACGAAGTACACCCCGCGCTCGCGGCAGAGCGTGCCGAGCGCCGTGAGATCGACGCGCGCACCCGACGCAAACTGCACCCACGACACGGTCACGACACGCACGCGTTCGTCTTCCAGTTCGCGCGCCAAGCGCTCGCGATCGAGCACGCCGTCGTCGCACTGCACCTGGCGATATTCGACGCCCCGCCGCGCCGCGAGCTGCATCCATGGATAGACGTTCGCCGGAAACTCCAGCTGCGGCGACAACACCACGTCGCCTTGGCGCAGCGGCAGCGAGAACGCGGCGAGGTTGATCCCGAAGCTCGTGTTGGTCGCCAGCGCGATCTCGGAACTGTCGGCGCCGATCAGGCCGGCGATCAGCGCGCGGCTGCGCGTGAGCGTGTCGAACTGCAGGTCGTGCGAGATGCGATCGGGGTTCGCGCGCAACCGGCCCCATTCGGCGAGCGCGCGCACCGTGCGCTCCGGAAGCGGACCGGTGGAAGCGTTGTTCAGGTAGATCGACTCGCCGCGCTCAGCCCAGGGAAACTCGTCCCGCCGCAGCGCGGCAACGTCGAAGGTCACTGGCGCGCGGTCTCGGCGATGCCCGCCGCGGCCGGCATCGCCGTGCGCACGTTGCGTGGATCGAGCGCGTCGCGCAGCGCATCGCCGAGCAGATTGAATCCGAGCACCGCCGCGCCGATCGCCAGCCCGGGAAAGACCGACGTCCACGGCGCGTGGCGAAGTTGATACAGGTCACGGCCGTCGGCGATCATCGAGCCCCAGCTCGGCGTCGGTGGTTGCACGCCGAGGCCGAGGAAGGACAGCGACGACTCGGCCATGATCGCGCCCGCGACGCCGAGCGTGCCCGCGATCACGACGGGCGCGACGACGCTCGGGAGAATGTGCTGCATGAGGATTCTCAGATCGGCCGCGCCCAACGCGCGCTCCGCCTGCACGAACTCGAGCTCGCGCACCACGAGCACCTGGCCGCGCACCAGCCGCGCCATCCCCGCCCATCCGACCACGCCGATCGTGATGAAGACGATTCCCAGCGACGGCTGCAGCGCGGCGACCAGCGCGATGAGCAGCAACAGCGTGGGGAACGCGAGCGTCACGTCGGCGAGGCGCATCACCAGCTCGTCGACCCAGCGGCCGTAATAGCCGGCGAGCAAGCCGAGAATCACGCCGAGTGTGAGCGCGATGCCCTGCGAGACGATGCCGACGGAGAGCGACACGCGCGCGCCGTACACGAGCCGCGCCCACACGTCGCGCCCCTGAATGTCCGTGCCGAACCAGTGGCTGACCGACGGCGGCTGCAACGAGTTGATCAGATCGACGCCGAACGGATCGTGGCGCGCGAACAGCGGCGCGGCGACCGCCATGAGGGCGAGCAGCACGATCACGCCGCCGCCGAACCAGGCGCGCTTGTCGGACTTGAGGCGATCGGTCGAACGACTCACAGAGGGTCTCCCAGCTCGGGCGGCGTTCCGGGACGTTGATGCTTCCAGCGACGATGATGCCAGAGGTACTGTTCCGGCGCGCGCCGGACCCAGCGCTCCAGCATCTGCGTGTAGTCGGTCACGATGCGATCGACGTCTTCCTCGCGATTGCCCGTATCGGCGACTTCAATCGGCTCGAAGTGGAGCTGATACCGGCCGGATGGCTGGCGCAGCGCGACTCCGAAGACGATGGGCGTGCCGAGACGCAGTGCGAACACCGCCGGCCCGCGCGGTGTCTTGGCGTAGCGGCCGAAGAACGGGACCCAGGTCGACGCGAGACCAAGGGCGCCCTGATCGACGAGAAATGCCACCGCGCGTCCCGAGCGTAACGAGCGCGGCACGCGGCGCACCGCATCGCCGTCGTGCACGACCGTCATGCCGATGCGCTCGCGCGTCGACGTGAGGTACCGATCGAAGAGCGGATTCTCCATGTGGCGCGCCACCGCGTCGACGGGCACGCCGCGCGCGGCGATATACGCTCCGCCCAGCTCCCAATTGCCGAGGTGGCCGGTGACCATGATCAACCCTTTGCCGCGCGCGAGCCGCTCCTGCAGCATGTCCCAGCCGTGCACCGACTCGAAGAGATCGATGATCTCTCGTCTGCTGTACGACGGAAGAATCGCGGTCTCGATGCTCGTCTGACCGAGATGACCGTATGCGGCGCGCGCGATGCGCGTGATCTCGGCGGAATCGAGCTCGGGTAAAGCAGCGGTGAGCTGCCGCTCCACCACGGCGCGCCGAATTCCCAGCGGGCGATACCCCAACCCGCCGAGGCGCGCGCCGATCTTGCCCGCGCTCGTGAAGCTCAGGCGCTCCATTGCCGCCACGGCGCTACGCAGCGCCGCGTATTCGGCGCGATGCGCGAACGTCGGCTGAATCACTCCTTCACTCATTTCTTCGACCAGGTGGTGCGATCGCCCGCGGAGTGCACGGCGCGCTCGAAGGCGTCGATCATTGCGGGCTCGGCGAACTCGCGCTGCACGCGCGTGCGCCCCGCGTTGCCCATTGCCGCGCGCTTGTCGTCGCCGTTCAGAAACGCGGCGACGCCCGACGCGGTGTACGAGGCATCGCCGGGCGAGAGCAGCAGGCCGGTGATGCCGTCAGCCACGTAGTGCTGCGACAGCGGCGTACGCTCGGCCACGACGGGCACGCGCAACGACATGAAGTCGAGGCAGGCGAACGCCGCGGCGTCGCTGCCGGCAACGACCCATCCGGCGTTCGCCGCGCGCATGATCTGCCGGTCGTCATCGCGCTCGCCGAGAAAGCTGATGACCGGACCGACGCCGAGCGCCGCGGCGTGCATGCGCAGGTCGTCGTCGGTGGAACCGGGCCCGAATACGACGACGTGCATGTTCGGGTGGCGCGCGGCGAGCAGCGCGATCGTTCGAAACACGGTACCCATTCGGAAGCGGCCAGACGGATCGTAGCTGCACGCGATGAGAACGCCCTTTTTCGGTGCATGCATCTCGGCGCGCGTCGCCGGCTCGACCCCGTCGAAGCTCGCGATGTCGACGCCGATGGGCACCACCGCCGGTGGAATCGACCAACCGGCCACGCTCTTCACGTAGTCGAGCTCGCCCGCGGTGGCGACGACGACTCCGGTCGACGCCAGCTTCAACGCGAGCCGCCCACTACGCTGCAATTGCAGCTGGTCGAACGCCGGAACGCGACGCAACACTCCGCCGCGGCCAGCCGCGCGCATCGCCGACGCCACGATGAGGTGATCGCGCTCCGCTGAAACGACGGCCACCTCGATGAATCGCTCCTTGAGCACTTTGCGCAGATCGAGCGTGCCCGACGCCGACCATCCGGTCGTGTTGATCGAGACGGTCTCGATCCCCGCGGCCTTGGCCAGCGTATCCAACCGGCTGTCCGCACAACAGGCGACGGTCACGTGATGACCGCGTGCGGCAAGACCACGGGCGCCCGCCAGCGCGGCGCGCGCGCATCCCGACCACTCCTTGTCCCCCAGGTAGAACAGGACGCGCATGTCAGACGGTCGTGGCGGAGGGGATTCGCTCGTCGTGGAACTGCAGCGAATGCAATCGGAAGTAGGTCCCGCGTTCGGCGAGAAGCTGCGTGTGGGTTCCGCGCTCGACGATCCGGCCGTGGTCGAGCACCAAGATGACGTCGGCGTGGGTCACTGTCGACAGGCGATGCGCGATCACGAACACGGTGCGGTTGGCCAGCAGGCGGTCCACCGCCTCCTGCACGAGTCGTTCCGACTCCGTATCGAGTGCCGACGTGGCTTCATCGAGAATCAGAATGGGCGGGTCGACGAGCAGCGCCCGCGCAATCGCCAGGCGCTGGCGCTGGCCGCCCGACAGGCGCGTGCCGCGCTCCCCGAGCACGGTGTCGTATCCGTTGGGCAGCGCCATGATGAAGTCGTGCGCGTTCGCCGCACGCGCCGCGGTCTCGATCTGCGCTTGCGTGAACCGCTGGCCCGCGCCGTAGGCGATGTTGCTCCGAACGGAGTCGTTGAACAGGACGGTGTCCTGGCTCACGATGCCGGTGAGCGCGCGCAGCGACGGCAGCTTGATGTCGCGGCTGTCGACGCCGTCGAACAGAATTCGACCGTCCGCGGGCTCGTAGAAGCGCGGGATCAGGTCGACGAGCGTCGTCTTGCCGGCGCCGCTCGCGCCCACGAGCGCCACGACCGAACCTTTGCGCGCCGTGAAGCTCACGTCGCGGAGCACCGGCTCGGCGTCGTACGCAAAGGTGACGTGCTGGAACTCGACCGACCGCTCGAGCGACGTGACGGTTTGGGTTCCGCGATCGCTCTCTGCCTCGCTCGGTTGGTCGAGCACCTCGAACAACCGCTCGGCGGCGGCGAACGCCGCTTGCGCCGTGGTCGGCGTCTGCGAGAGCTGCTTGAGCGGCGGGAGCAAGCGCATGACCATCGTCATGAACACGATGAGCGCCGCGGCGTCGATGTGTCCCGTGCCGCTCAGCACTTCCTTCGCGCCGATCCAGAGAATCAGCATCGCGATGGACGTTCCGATGATCTCGGTGAGCGGCTGCGACAGCGCCGCAACCCGATTGATCTTGACCATCCCGTCGGAATAGCGATGGCTCGCCTCGGCGAAGCGGCGATCCTCGTACGCCTCGCCGCCGAACGACTTCACGAGCCGAATGCCGCTGACGACTTCCTGCAGCACGCTCGTGGCTTCGCCGTAGTCGCTGCGGCTGCGGCGATAGCCGTGGCGCAGGCGACGGAGCAACGGCTGAAGTGCCAGCGTGAGCAGCGGCGCGACGACGAGCGACATCAGCGTGAGCTTGACGGACATGCCCAGCAGGATCGCGACGTACGCGAGGATCTGCGCGGCATTCTGAATCGTGCGCGTCACGAGCTCCGTGACGAGCACCTTGGTCTGGTCGGTGTCGGAGACGATCTTCGCGATGATCTGTCCGACTTTGGTGCGATGGAAGTAGCCAAGCGGCAGCCGCTCCATGTGGCGGAACACCGCATCGCGGAGATCGCGCGTCACGTATTCCTGCAGCGACGCGCCGAGCTGGCCGGCGATCCACACGAAGATGTTCTTGACGACGATCACGACGCCGATCGCCACGATCACGACGCCCAGCGCCTCGAGATTCGAGCGGCCGTCGAGGAAGCGTCCGATGAGCCGGTTCAGGACACCGCTGACGAACCCGATGTCGGGGATCGCCGTCGATTTCCCGTTCAACTTGTTGAGAAATGGGATGAGCAGCGTGAACGAGAAGCCGTCGAGCGCGGCCGCGATGACGTTGCTGACGACGTTTCCGGCGAGCCGCCACCAATGCGGGCGGAGGAACTGCAGCAGCCGACGATACATCGCTATCGACGAGGCGTGAGCAACGACACCGGAAGGATGCACTCCTCCGGGGTCACACCACCGTGCAGGAACGAGCCGCGATACCGGCTCTGATATTCCCGCAGCTTGGTGGGATAGACGAAGAACGAGTCGCCCGTCGCCAACAGCGTGTTCGCGCCGAGCCCGCGCCGCGGCAACTTCAAAGAATCCTCATTCGTGAACAGCATACCCTGTTCGGGGTTTTCGGCCCGCAGGTCCTCGCCGAACTTGTAGCGCAAGTTCTGGGTCGCGTCGCGCTTGGCGAACACCGTGGCCGGCGTACGGCAGTGGATCGAGCCGTGGTCGCTCGTCACGAGAACCTTCAGGCCGCGGCGCGCCGCCTCTTTCAACACGGAAAAGAGCGCCGACCGCGCGAACCACTGCTGCGTGAGCTGGCGTAGCGCGATCTCGTCGCGCGCCACCTCGTAGAGGATCGCCGACTCGGACCGGCCGTGCGTGAGCAGATCGACGAAGTTGAACACGAACGCCGAGATCCCCTCGGGCGCAATCACGCGCGCCAGACGGCGCTCGATGTCGTCGCCCTCGGCCGACGTCGAGATCTTCTCGTACCGTACAGGGACCTTTATGCCGAGCTCGTCGAGCTGTGCGCCCAAGAGGTCGCGCTCGTGCGCGTTGAGCGTCTCGTCTTCGCGCTCGCCCCACCAGTCGGGAAACCGGGCCGCGATCTCGCCGGGAAACAGCCCGCTGAACAGCGCGTTGCGCGAGTACGGCGTCGCCGTTGGAAGCACGCTGTAGTAGTGGGTGGTCTCGATGTCGAACAGCGGCGCGATGATCGGCTCGAGCGTGCGCCACTGATCGAGGCGCAGGCAGTCGATCACGACGAAGAGGGCCGCCTTCTCGGTCTTGAGAATGGGCAGCAGATATTCCGGCACGATGTCGATCGACAGCGGCGGGCGGTCGCCCTCGAGGTTACGCAGCCACTCGGGATAGGCCGTCTTCATGTACAGCGCGAACTCCCGGCGCAGGTCGGGATACAGGCCCTGGAGCGACTCGTGGAGGCCCATCTCGTTGGCGGCCACGAGGTCGAGGTCCCACTGGGTCAGCTCGCCGAACCGATCGATCCACTCGCGCCAGCCGAGTCCACGGACAGGCTCGTCCTGCAGATCGCGGAAGCGCTCGACGAACCGGCGGGCCACGGCCTGGTGATGAATTCGCGGACCGTCGAGCAGGCGGGTGATCGCCGCGTACACCTGGCGCGGCGTGACCGGCTTCACGATGTACCCCTCGAGCGCGTTGCCCAGCGCCTCGGTCATGGTCGAGTCTTCTTCGCTCTTCGTGACCATGATGATGGCGACGTTCGGATCGGCCTCGCGCAGGTCGCTCAATGCGTCGAGACCGCGCTTGCCAGGCATCTGTTCGTCGAGCAGAACCAGGTTGAACGGGCGGCGGCGAACCATCTCCACGGCGTCTTCGGCGTTCGTCGCCATTTCGACATCGAACCCCTTGTCACGCAAGAAGATGCGGTGCGGTTCGAGAAGCTCCGCCTCGTCGTCGACCCAGAGGACGGATTTCGCCGGTTGTGCCATGAAGCGAAATGTAGCAGCGGCGAGAGGCGAGAGGCGAGAATCGGGGCCTGGTCCCCCTTCCCTCGGCCCCCGTCGGTCGTCCATGTTCCCGCCGTGCTCGTTCCTCTGCCCCAGCCGCCGTACGCGCTTTCGTCGACGACGTTCCGTTTCGCGGCCCTGGCCGCGCTCGCGGGGCGCGCGCCCATCGGCGGGCAGCGCGAGGTGGCGCTCGCGACCTATCTGGCTGCGCGACTGGCCCACGACGTTCTTCCGGAAAAGGGGCTGACCCAACCAGTTCGCGTCGAGCGCGCCGGCCACGCGAAGAGTTGGTTGTCGACTCTCGCGCTTCCGACGCCCATCCGACCGGCCCTTGCGAGCCTCGTCGACGCTTCGGGCGGCGACTGCGCCGCGGTGTGTCCGGCGCTCAGGAATGTGATGGCCGTCACCGGGAATTTTCTCGACTCCGCAGCGCGGTCGGAGCTCGACCAACTCGCCGACGCGCTCGAGCGGTCATAGCCCGCAAGCGCTTGTGGCATAAGGCGCTAAAGTCTTCGGCGAGCCCCAAAGTCTCCTTGCTCAGCCTTGGTCCTGGACCGTATTATGGCCCATGACGCGTAGCGCCGACATCTCCCCGCTTTCGGTCCTGCTGTCGCGGGTCGACGCCGTCTCGGACGGCATACCGTCGCGCGAGACCCTGGCCTGCGGATTCCCCAGTCTCGACAAGCTGCTGGGGGGCGGATTTCGCCGCGGCGACCTGGTGGTGCTTGGCGGCGATGTCGCCAGCGGCAAGTCGGCGCTGGCGCTGGCCTTCGCGCTCCGCGCGGCGCAGTTGCAAACCCGCGTCGCGTTTCTGACCGCGGAGATGACGATCGAGCGGGTGCTCGAGCGCACCATCGCCATCGAAGCGCGGGCGCGGATCGACGATCTCCGCCAGGGAGGCCTGGACGACGTCGCGCGGGCCAACGCCGGCGCAGTCGCGCTCAGGCTGCGCGATCATCTACCGGTCATCGAGCGCCTTCCGTCGGGCGGAGGAACGGCGAAGCTCGCCGCGGCGCTCGACGAGCTTCCGGAGCTGGATCTGGTCGTCGTCGACCCACTTGGCGCGGTGGCGCGCGGCGACCGCACGGCCGACGAGGAGATGGCGACCGCCGTGCGGGAGCTCAAAACCCTGGCGCTCGATCGGGACATAACCATATTGACCACGGCGCCGCTACCGCAGCTGGCTTCCCGCCCCGATCGCCGGCCGACGCTCGACGACTTTGGCGGCCTGGGAAGTATCAAGCAGCACGCCGACGTCGTCCTCGGATTGTTCCGCCAGGACATGTACGAGCCGTCGCGCGACATCGAAGGCGCGACGGAACTACTGATCCGAAAGAATCGGAACGGGCCCACCGGGTACGTGGATCTCTATTTCTACGCCCAGTGGATGCGATTCGAGGACATGCTGGATCCAGACCGCTAGGAGCAGATCCCAATGAGGACCGTCCAGATCGCCATGCTCGCCGGCGCGCTGTCGCTGGCCGCCTGCGCGAGAACCATATCGGGAAGCGCGGACAGCATCACGAAGCTCGAGCAGGCGCGCGCAACCGATCCCAAGTCGGAGAGCGTGCTGCGCTCGCTCGGCATCGAGTACTTCAAGGCCAACCGGCTCACCGACGCGCGTGCGGCACTCCAGCAGGCCGCGTCGATGAACCCCCGCGACGGCGTGGTTGCCCTCTATCTCGGGCTCACCGCCGAGGCGCAGGACGATCTGCCCGCCGCGCGGTCGGCGTACGAGTCGTACGTCAAGGTCGGCCGAACGAGCGGCGTGAAGAAGCAGATCAACAACCGCCTCACCTCGCTCGCGCGGAAAGAGAACGAGGTCGCGGCAAAGCGCGCGGTGGCGCAGGAGCAGCAGCTGTCGTCGGTCGCGGGCCCGCCGAACACGGTGGCGGTGATGCCTTTCTCGTTCACCGGCAGCGATACCTCGCTCAAGCCGCTCGAGCGCGGGTTCGCCGAGCTGCTCACGACGGACCTGAGCCGGTCGTCACAGCTCGCGGTGCTCGAGCGCGCACGCATGCAGGCGCTGCTCGACGAGATGCAACTGCAACAGACGGCCGGCGTGGAGGCGGGCACGGGCGTTCGCGCCGGCAAGATCCTTCAGGCGGGCCGGCTCGTGGGCGGATCCATTTCGCAGCTCGGCGCCGACCAGCTGCGCGCCAACGCGTTCGTCACCAACGTGCAGACGACGCAGACGGTCGGCAGCGGGGCGAGCGATCAGCAGGCGCTCGACCAGCTGTTCAACCTCGAGAAGAACGTCGTGCTGCAGCTCTTCACCGATCTGGGCGTCACGTTGACCACCGCACAGCGGAACGCGATCGAGCAGCGCCCAACTCGCTCGATGGCAGCCTTCCTCGCGTATAGCCGCGGCTTGGAGCTGCAAGATCGCGGTCGCTTCGACGACGCGGGACGCTCCTTCGACAATGCGGTGCGTCTCGATCCCGGCTTCGGCGCGGCGCGGCAGAAGAGCCAGGAGTCCAAGAGCACGGCTGCCGGCAACCAGGTGAACGCGTCGTCGGTCGAGTCGGGGCTGCGCGGTACGAGCGAAGGCGCCGCGATCACGGCGGCAACGCAAGGCGCCGCCGCCACGACGTCTGCGGGCACGGCGCTCGCCGCCGCCGAAGGGTTGAATCCGTCGGTCGCGGGCGGTGCCACGAGCGGAGTGGGGTCGAGCACCACACAGCCCGCGAAGGATCCCTCTTCGGGCACCGGTGCGGACAACCCGACGACCAAGACGGCGAGAGTCACCCTCGTGATCAAGCAGCCGTGACCACCGGTAGCCTCATGAGGAGTCGTTGATGTCGCGCGGTCTTCTCTCCGCATTCGCAGCGTTCGCCATTTGTGCGTTGGCCGCGCCGGCCGTGCGCGCCCAATCGATTTTCGACATCGGCGCGCGGATCGCGCCGCAGTTCCACTCGTACAAGATCGACTCGCCGTCGAACGAGAAGATCAGCGAGTTCGCGGTGCCGCTGTTCGTGCTCGTGCCTGTGTCGTCGTCGTTCAGCGTCGACGTGGGTACGTCGTTCTCACGGTCGCACGTCGAGCAGACCACGGCGGGCAAGACGACGACGAGCTCGATCTCGGGGCTCACCGATACCCAGGTGCGCGGGAACTACGTGCTTGGAAACGACTTCGTCGTGTTGACGGCGGGCGTCAACTTGCCGACTGGAAGATCGACGGTCACGTCGCAGCAGCAGCTCGCGGCGAGTCTCATCGGCAGCGACTTCCTCTCGTTCCCCATCTCGAACATGGGAACCGGATTCGGTGGCACCGGCGGCGTGGCGATGGCGCGGCCACTCGGCGACTGGAACCTCGGCCTGGGCCTCAGCATGCGCCGTTCGGCGCGGTACGATCCCTACGACGCTGCCGGCGGCACCGCGCTGCACTATCAGCCGGGGAACGAATACCGCGCCCGCGCCGGCGTCGATCGCGCGCTCGGCACAGGGCGCGTGGCGGTGGGCCTCACGTATTCCACGTTCGGCAACGACAACCTCTCAGGCTCCGTGTACAACACCGGCAATCGCTGGCTGACGCAGGCGAGTCTCGACAATACGCTCGGCCGCGGCCAGCTCTCGCTCTCCGCGTGGAACTTGTTTCGCACGCGCGGAACGCTGGTCGACAGCTCCGCGTTGGGCCACGAGAACATCACCAATGCCACGGTCGCGTACGGTATCAGCGCGGGCTCGATGGTCATCGAGCCGAACGTGGAAGGCCGCGTCTGGATGCAGGAAGGCTTGCCTACGAGCGCGCTCACGACGCTCGGAATCCGCACGCAGATGAGCGTGATGGGATTCAGCGTGCTACCGAGCGTGGGCTACTCACTCGGGCGCCTCGCGGCGGTCGACGCGAACAACGTGAGCACCACGGCTACCCTGACCGGGCTGCACGCCACGCTGGCGATTCGAATTCGATAGCCCGCGCAGTATATTGGGTATCGAACCTCCTCCCCGGTTGTGATATGGCTGGCCACAGTAAATGGAAGCAGATCAAGCATTACAAGGCAGCCACCGACAAGAAGCGCGGCGCGCTGTTCACGAAGCTCATTCGCGAGATCACCATGGCCGCCAAACTCGGCGGCGGCGATCCGGGTGGGAATCCACGGCTGCGTCTCGCGATCGACACCGCGCGCTCCGCGTCGATGCCGAAGGAGAACATCGAGCGCGCGGTCCTCAAGGGAACGGGTGAGCTCGAGGGCGTCGACTACCAGGAAGTGACGTACGAGGGCTTCGGCCCTGCCGGCATCGCGATGCTGATCGACACCGTGACCGACAATCCGACGCGCACCGTGGCCGACGTCCGCAACAAGATGACGAAGCTCGGCGGCAACCTCGGCGCGATCAACTCCGTGGCGTGGATGTTCGAGAAGAAAGGCCAGCTCTACGTCGACGCGAGCAAGATCGATGAGGATTCGCTCATGGAAAAGGCGCTGGACTCGGGCGCCGAAGACGTCGTGCGCGAGGACGAGCAGTTTCTCGTCACGACGCAGCCGACCGAGTTCCACGCGGTGCAGGAAGCGTTGAAGGCCAAAGGCGTCGCGGTGGTGGACGCGGAGTTGGCGATGGTGCCGAAGAACACGGTGCAGATCACCGGAAAGGACGCCGAGTCGCTGTTCAAGCTCATCGAGGCGATCGAAGATCTCGACGACGTGCAAAAGGTGTGGGCGAACTTCGACATCGACGCCGCCGAGCTGGCCAAGGTCGAGGGGTGATCGTTCTCGGGATCGATCCCGGCACGGCGAACACCGGCTACGGTGTCGTAAAGGGAGACGGGCGCGGGCTCGTCTCCCTTGTCGAATGCGGGGTGATCCGCACGAGCGCGCGCCAACCGCTTCCCGTCCGCCTGCTGGAGATCTTCGACGGCGTCACGGAGCTGCTCGCGCGGCACCGGCCGGACGCGCTGTCGGTCGAAGACGTGTTCTACGCGAAGAACGTGCGTACCACCGTGGTGCTCGGACACGCGCGCGGCGTCGTGCTCCTGGCCGGCCAGCAGGCCGGCGTCGCGATCTTCGAGCTGCCGCCCGCCGAAATCAAGAAGGCGGTCGTCGGCAACGGCGCGGCCACGAAGGAGCAGGTGCAGTTCATGCTCACGCGGCTGCTGCGACTCAAGTCCGTGCCGCAGCCGAGCGACGCCGCCGACGGCGTGGCCGCCGCGCTGGCGCATCTCATGAGCGCGCGCGTCCCCACGCTCGCCATGGCCCGGCAACGAGGCGCGACCGCGTGATCGCTCAAGTGACGGGAACGCTCGTCAGCAAGGAGCTCGACCGGGTCGAGGTCATGACGGCCGGCGGCGTAGCGTACGAGCTGGCGATTCCGCTCGGCGTCTACGAATCGCTGCCACGGGCCGGCGAGGCGGTAACGCTGCACACGCACCTCGTCGTGAAGGAAGACGCGTGGCAGCTGTTCGGCTTCTCGACGACGTTCGAGCGGCGCGTCTTTCAGCGCGTGCTCAACGCGAAGGGCGTGGGGCCGGCGCTGGCGCTCGGGCTCATGTCGACGCTCACCGCCGAACGGCTGATCCGCGCGGTGCGCGACAAGGACATCCCCACGCTTCAGAGCGTGCCTCGCGTAGGACGAAAAAAGGCGGAGCAGATCATTCTCGATCTCGCCGACAAGCTCGACGATCTGCAAGTTGCATCGTCGCCGGGCGGACCAAGACCAGAAGGCGCGGGAGCGGAAGACGCGGTGCGGGCGCTGGTGTCGCTCGGCTACAGCGCGCCTGACGCCGAACGTGCGGTCCGTCAGGCGATCGACGACAGCGGTCGCGGCGCGGCAGGCAGCGCCGCCGATCTCATTCGCAGTGCCCTTAGCAAGATACGAGGATAATTCGAGTGCTCGCAGCCAGACGAACCGCGACGTTCACCGAGTCCGTGATTCGCGAGATGACCCGCATCGCCACCATGCACCAGGCGGTCAACCTCGCGCAGGGATTCCCGGATTTCCCCATGCCGGAGCCCATGAAGGACGCGGCCTGCGCCGCGATTCATGGCGACATCAACCAATACGCCGTCACCTGGGGCACGCCCGTGCTGCGCCAGGCGATCGCCGAGAAGTACCGCCGCTGGTATCAGATGGAAGTCGATCCCGACGCCAACGTCACGGTGACCTGCGGCGCCACCGAGGCGATGGCGTCGGTCTTCATGGCGCTCATGGATCCGGGCGACGAAGTGATCATCCCCGAGCCCTTCTATGAGAATTACGGCCCGGACGCGATCCTCGCCGGGGCGAGCCCGGTGTTCGTGCCCCTCGACCAGCCCAACTGGACGCTCGACATGGACCGCCTGCGCAAGGCGTTCACGCCGCGCACCAAGGCGATCATCATCAACACGCCGCACAACCCCACGGGCCGCGTGCTGACCCGCGAGGAGATGACGGCGATCGCCGAGCTGTGCGTCGAGCACAACGTGTGGGCGATCACGGACGCGCCGTACGAGCACATGGTCTACGCGGGGCACCATCACGAGATCGCGACGTGGCCCGGCATGCGCGAGCGCACGATCACGATTTCCTCATTATCGAAGACGTATAGCTGCACGGGCTGGCGCATCGGCTGGATCATCGCGCCGCCGGCGCAAACGGGCCCGATCCGGAAGGTGCACGACTTCCTGACGGTGGGCGCGCCGGCTCCGCTTCAGACGGCGGCCGCGGTCGGCTTCGCGTTCGACGCGGATTATTACAACCACTTCTGCGCGATGTACAAGCAGAAGCGCGAGTACATGGCCGGCGTGCTGCGCGACGCAGGCTTCAAGTTCGCCATGCCCGAAGGCGCGTACTACATCTTCGCCGACTTCTCGGAGCTCAGCGATCTCGACGACGTGACTTTCGCCAAGTGGATGACCCAGGAGATCGGTGTGGCAACCGTTCCGGGGTCGAGCTTTTTCTCGAAGAAGGAAGACGGCCGGAAGTTCACGCGCTTCGCCTTTTGCAAGAAGCAGGAGACGCTCGAGAACGCGGCGCACAGGCTGTCGGGGTTGAAAGCGGCGCTGTAAAGGCGCATCAATTGTGTCATCCTGAGCGGGGCGATCCTTCGCTTCGCTCAGGATGACACGAGTCCGCTCCGGATGACACGGGTCCCTGCACTCGCTACTTGAACGACAGCAGGTTCAGCGTCACGACGGGCTCGTTCACGCCGTCGATCTTTCGCAGCGCGGCGCCGGCGGCGAGCTCGTACCGGCCCAGAGCGAGGCCGAGGCCGCCCGAGACGCCCCAACCGCCGGTGAGATACGACGCGCCGCCGCGCAGGCGCACGACCGGCAGTCCGCGCAGCTCGATGCCGCCGCTCGTCTGTGTGCGCGGCCCCACGAGGATTCCGTCGCCCGTCTGACGGCGAACGTCCCACGAGATCGTGACCGACTTGCTGGCGGCAAACGCCGTTCCCAGCGCGATGACGCGCTTGAACTGATCCGACGTCACGCGGTCGCGCAGCGTCTGTGGCGCGTCGGCGAACGGATGGTCGGGCGCGCTCGTCGCCGCCTCGCGGAAGAGCGGGCCGCCCGGTCTCGACCGGAGCTTGCTCGTGTCCCAGGAGAAATTGTTGTAGACGTTCTCGATCGTCGCGCTGTACGTCGTTGTGCCGTCTGCCCACGCGAGGCCCACGTCGATGCCGAGTCCCCGGCCCACGACTCGGCCCGAGTCGAGGTTCGAGTAGACGCCGGGAAGCGCGCCGGGGCCCTCGCTCTGCGCCATCGCAAGGTAGTTGCCGAGGATGTATTTCCCGGTGAAGCCGAGCGCCGAATGCTTCCCCGCTCGCACGTCGTTTTCCACCGGATAGCCGTAGCTCACGGCAGTCGTGGTGAACGCGCTGGTGCGAAAGTCCGACGTTCCAGCGTCGAGTGCCCGCGTGTTGCCCGGACGTCCCGCGGGCCCGTACATCAGCTGCTCGAACGCATCGGGATTCAGCGCCGCCGACCCGTTCACCGACGTCGCGACCTGCAGCGCGAACGGTCCCGCGCTGAGGCCCAAGTACGTGACGCCGCCGTCGAACTGCCCGTGCTCACCGCCGTTCGCCGCCACGGTCTGCAGCCAGTCCGCACGCTGCGCCTCGAAGTGCTGGCGCACGTGCGGCACGATCGTCTGGCCCTTGAGCGGCTCGAGACTGGTCGATCCCGTCACAGCGAGAACGCCGAGTGAAAAGCCCACCGCGCCCGGCATGCCGAGGTTCGCCGGGTTCCACGCGACCGCCTCATAGCCACGGGCAGCGGCGCTGTACGCGCCACTCAGCCCGGTGGCCGCTGCGCTCGGGTTGGGAAGTTGCGCGGCGATCGAAACCGCCGGCGCGAAGAGGAACAGCGCGACGCGCGCGACGACGCCCGAATGGGCGAGTCGGATTTTCATGGGTTGCGGGCTTGGGTGGGCGGGAGCCAGGATTTCCTATATCGATGCAAGCATACTGCTATCTTCGGTGTATATTTGGGTAGCAGACCAACCCGTTCGGAAGCCCGAGAGATGTCCCGAGCCGAGATCACAACACCGGAAGTCCTGTCCGACGAGACCGTCGTGGAGCTGTCGCTGCGTCCGCAGCGGCTGGCCGAGTTCATCGGACAGCAGAAGGTAAAGGACAGCCTGCGGATTTTCATCGACGCGGCGCTGGCGCGGCGCGAGCCACTCGACCATACGCTGTTTTTCGGCCCGCCGGGACTCGGCAAGACGACGTTGGCCGAGCTGATCGCGCGCGAGCTGGGCGTGAACATTCGCACGAGCTCGGGGCCGGCGTTGGAGAAGCCCGGCGATCTCGTGGGGACGCTCACGAACATGCGCGCCGGCGACATCCTGTTCATCGACGAGATTCACCGGCTGCGTCCGATCATCGAGGAGTTCCTCTATCCGGCGATGGAGGACTACAAGATCGACATCCGGCTCTCCGAGGGCCCGAAGGCGCAGACCATCACGATGCCGATCGAGCCGTTCACATTGATCGGCGCCACGACGCGTCTGGGCATGCTCACGCCGCCCATGCGCGCACGGTTTGGCATCGAGCAGCGGCTCAACTTCTATCCGCCAAACGATCTCGAGCTGATCGTGCGCCGCACCGCCGACGTGATGAAAGTAGTCATCGAGGGCGACGGCGCGGGAGAGATCGCGCGCCGCGCACGCGGTACGCCGCGCGTGGCCAACCGCCTGCTGCGGCGCGTGCGCGACTACGCGCAGGTGAAAGGCGACGGGGTGATCACGCAGACCATCGCCAACGAGGCGTTGCAAATGCTCGACGTCGACATGTTCGGGCTCGACGACATGGACGCGCGGATCATGAAGACGATCATCGAGAAGTTCGAGGGCGGGCCGGTGGGACTCAACACGATCGGCGCGGCGATCGGCGAGGATGCGAACACGATCGAGGAAGTGTACGAGCCGTTCCTGGTGCAGCACGGTTTTCTCCAGCGCACACCGCGCGGACGCGTGGCCACGGCGCAGGCGTACCGGCATTTCGGGTTCACGCCGAAGGAGCCGGAGGGGCAGGAGACGTTGTTCTAGAGCTCCTCGGTGGCTCGGCGATCGGGACGCATTCGCTGAGCGCTGGCACGCCGCCACGCATTTCGGAGCCCGGCACACGGTAGTTTTGTCAGATGTCTCTGCCCGGCACCCGCACTTCTGACTACGACTTCGAGCTCCCCGAAGAACAAATTGCCCAGCGGCCGCTCGAGCGGCGCGACGCGAGCCGGCTCATGGTCGTCGATCGCGCGAGCGGTACGATCTCACATCGAACGTTTGGCGACATCGCCGAGCTGCTCGAGCCGCAGGACGTGCTCGTGGTCAATCGCACGCGGGTGATGCGCGCTCGGCTGCTCGGCACTCGCGCCTCGGGTGCGCGGGCGGAGATCCTGTTGCTCAAGCCACTGGGCGAAGGACGCTACGAAGCGATGGTGAATCCCGGTGGAAAGCTCAAGCCGGGACGTCGCGTCGACATCGCGCCCGGCTTCTCGGTGGAGATTGTCGAGATCACGGAGCGCGGCACGCGGATCGTTCGTCTCGAGAGCGAGCTGCCCGTGGACGACGCGATCGAGCGCTTCGGCCGCGTGCCGCTGCCGCCGTACATCGAGCGGCCCGACGCGCCGGAGGATGCCGAGCGATACCAGACGGTGTTCGCGCGCGAAGCCGGATCGGTTGCGGCGCCCACCGCCGGCCTGCACTTCACGACCGACCTGCTCGCCGCGCTCGCCGCGCTCGGCGTGGCGCGCGCCGAGGTGCTGCTGCACGTCGGCGCGGGAACGTTCAAGCCGGTCGAGGTGGAGGATCCGGCGCAGCACGTGATGCACGAGGAGTGGTACTCGGTCTCGGACGAGACCGCGGCAACGATCAACGCACGCCGCGCGGCCGGCGGACGCGCCTGGGCGGTGGGAACGACCAGCGTTCGCACCCTCGAGAGCGCCGCGACACCCGAGGGGCTCGTTCGCGCCGGCGACGGGGACACGCGCATCTTTCTTCGGCCGCCGTACGCCTTTCGCGCCGTGGACCGCGTGGTGACGAACTTCCATCTCCCGCGCTCCACCCTGATCATGCTCGTCGCGGCGTTCGCGGGCTACGACCTGACCATGCGCGCCTACCGCACCGCAGTGGACGCGGGGTACCGCTTCTACTCGTACGGCGACGCGATGGCCATCCTGTAGCACCTATAGCATTCAGTAGCCAAGGCATTGAGTAGCCAAGTGACGGATTTCCAATTCACGCTCGATCGCGAAGTCGGTTCCGCGCGCGCGGGGCGCTTCGCCACGCCGCACGGTGTCGTCGAGACGCCGGCGTTCATGGCGGTGGGCACGCTCGCTACGGTGAAGGGGCTCGACCCACTCGACCTCGAGGCGATCGGCGCGCAGATGATCCTCAGCAACGCGTACCACCTGCACCTCCGTCCCGGCGACGAGCTGATTCGCGACTTCGGCGGCCTTCACCGCTTCATGCAGTGGGACGGTCCCATCCTCACCGACTCCGGCGGCTTCCAGGTCTTCTCGCTCGAGGGGCTGCGCACCGTCAGCGAAGACGGCGTTGAATTCCGCAGCCACCTCGACGGATCGACCCACGTCTTCACGCCCGAAAGCGTGATGCGGATCGAGCGCAACCTCGGCGCCGACGTGATCATGCAGTTCGACCACGTCATCCCGGGTCAGAGCGAAGAAAGCATCGCGCGCGACGCCAGCGAGCGCAGCATCCGTTGGCTGGCGCGCTGTGTGGCCGAAGTCGGGCGGCTGCCGGCCGCGACGGGAGCGCCGCAGGCGCTCTTTCCCATCGTCCAGGGCGGCATCCACGAGTCGCTCCGCCGCGAGGCAGCGCGCACCATCCGCGACCTCGGCGACTGGCCGGGGTTCGGCATCGGGGGCCTCTCCGTGGGCGAAGCCAAGCCCGACATGTACCGCATTCTCGAAACGGTCGACGCCGAGCTGCCGCGCAATCGCCCGCGCTATCTGATGGGCGTCGGCTTTCCCGAGGACCTCGTCGAGGGCGTGCTCCGCGGCGTCGATCTGTTCGACTGCGTCGCGCCCACGCGCATGGGCCGGAACGGCGCCGTGTTCACCAACGACGGCCGGCTCAACATCAAGCGGGCCGAGTTCCGGACCGATTCCCGGCCGCTGGACGCGGAGTGCGACTGCTCGGCGTGCACGCGCTTCTCGCGCGGCTACCTGCGGCACCTCTTCGTTGCCGGCGAGATGCTCGGCCTTCGCCTGCTGTCGCTGCACAATGTACATTTCCTCGTCCGGTTGATGCGCAACGCGCGCGACGCGGTCCGCGCCGGAACGATTGACGCGTGGAGCCGTGAATGGCTCGCGCGCTACCACTCTCGACAGGGAACGACCGCATGATCACCTCTGGATTGCCGGCTGCCCTTCTTCTCTTGCAGGCCGCGCCCGGCGGCGGCGGATCGATCGTGCCGATCGTCGTCCAGTTCGCGCTGATCATCGCCATCATCTACTGGTTCATGTTCCGCCCGCAGCAGAAGGCGCGGAAAGATCACGAGGCGTTGCTCAAGTCGCTCAAGCGCGGCGATGAGGTCGTGACGGCGGGCGGCATCGTGGGCGAAGTGCTCCACATCCGCGACATGACCAAGGAAGGCGCCGGCAAGGCCCTCGAGGACCGCGTCACGATCAAGTCCGCCGAGTCGCGGCTCATCGTCGAGCGCGGGCGCATCGCGAAGGTCATCGGCAAGACCGGCGCGGCTGCCACCACCCCGACCAACACGACCCTGGATTCGTGAGCATTCTCGACATTCGCGTCCTCGGCGACCCGATTCTTCGCGAAGACACCACGCCCGTCGAGGCGATCACCGACGAGCTGCGCACGCTCGCGGCGGACATGTTCGAGACGATGTACGTCGCCAAGGGCATCGGCCTCGCCGCGCCGCAGGTGGGGCGCACGGAGCGCATCGCCGTGATCGACGTGGACGAGGAGCCGCTGGTGATCATCAACCCGGAGATCGTCCACGCCGAGGGAAAGGCGAAGGCGGAGGAGGGTTGTCTGTCGATTCCCGACATCTACGGCGACGTCGAGCGCTACAGCAAGATTCGCATTCGCGCGCTCGACCTCGAGGGTCAGCCGTTCGAGATGGACGCCGACGACCTGCTCGCGCGCTGCTTTCAGCACGAGATCGACCATCTTCACGGCAAGCTGTTCATCGACTATCTCAGCGTGCTGCGCAAGCGATCGGCGCTCGCGAAATGGAGCAAGGAGAAGGACAAATATCCGCGCTTCATTCGACAGCTCTCGAGCGACCCGTCTGACGATCACGAACACCCCGACGAGGAGCTCTAAGTGCGTGTGCTCTTCTGGGGCACACCGGAGTTCGCCGCGCCGCCGCTCAGGGCGCTGATCGGCGAAGGGTTCGACGTCGTCGGCGTCGTTACGCAGCCGGACAGGGCGGTGGGCCGCTCGCGGTCGAAGCTCGAGGCACCGCCGGTCAAGCAAATCGCGCTCGAGGAATCGCTTCCGGTGCTACAGCCCGAGAAGCCGCGCGGCGAAGAGTTTCGCGCGCAGCTCGCTGCGTTGAAGCCGGACATCTCCGTCGTCGTCGCATACGGGCACATTCTGTCGAGCGAAGTGATCGCGCTCCCTCGCCTGGGTACCATCAACATTCACGCGTCGCTCCTTCCGAAGCTGCGCGGCGCCGCGCCGATCCAGGCCGCGATTCGCGAAGGCCACAGCGAGACCGGCGTGACGATCATGCGCATGGTGAAGGCGCTCGACGCGGGTCCGTCGATCGTGCAGGCGCGCACGCCCATTCCGAGCGACGAGACCTACGGCGAGCTCCAATTGCGGCTCGCCGAGATGGGCGCCATGGCGCTGATCGAGTCGCTCGCGCTGATCGAGCTGGGCCAGGCCGCGGAGACACCGCAGGACGACGCCGAGTCGACGTACGCGTCCAAGGTGGACCGATCGATGACGCGCGTCGACTGGACCGCCGACGCCGCGGCGGTGTCGCGCGTCATCCGCGCCTACGACCCCAAGCCCGGCGCCTTCACCGAGGCGAACAGCGGCGAAGTAAAGCTGTACGGCGCTCGGATCGCCGACGCGCCGCCCCACGAGCCTCCGGGGATGGTGCTTGCCGTGGACGCCCAGGGAATGACGGTGGCGTGCGGATCAGGCGCCATCCAGGTCGCCATGGTTCACCCGGCCGGAAAGCGGCGGATCGCGCCGCTGGAATGGGCTCACGGACGCGGCATCAGCCTGGGCGAGCGACTATTTTAGTTGGTATGCCAGGGGCAGATCAGGACCATCGGTCGCCCGGTGGAGGCGGCGGTGGTGTCGCCACTCACCGGGGCGGCGGAGTGACAGATGCTCGAGTCGCGTCCGCCGACATTTGTGCCGACATTCGCGGCGGAGACTTGCTCGATCCAGCGTTCGATCGCCGGACCGCTCGTCTCGACGCGCGCGACCGCCGCTGGGTCCGCGAGCTCGTCTACGGCATGCTGCGGCGTCGAGCGCGCCTCGACGCGCTGCTCGACGCGCGCGTGAACGGCGGCGCGTATCGGCTCGACGCCGACCTGCACGACCTTCTTCGGCTCGGCGCCGCGCAGCTGTTGTTCATGGAGAGCGTGCCCGCTTACGCCGCGATCGCGCAGACGGTGGAGCTGGCGAAGCGTCGCCACGGCATTGGCGCGAGCAAGCTCGCCAACGCCGTGCTGCGCCGCCTCGACCGCGAGCGTGACGCGCTGGTGCTTCCGGCACCAACCGATCCGATCGACGCCCTCGCTCTCGAGGGATCGCATCCGCGTTGGCTGGTCGCGCGCTGGGTCGAGCGCTGGGGCGTGGCGGAAACGCAAAAGCTGCTCGAGGCGAACAACAACGAGGCGCCGCTCATCGCGCGCCCGTGGCACGTCGTGCGCGAACAGCTCGAGGCGATGCTCGAAGCGGCCGGCGTTCACGGCGACGACGCGCCGCTGGTGCGCGACAGTATCGTGCTGTCGAGCCCCGTGTCGTCGCTCACCGAGCTCGGACCTTTTCGGCAGGGACTGTTTCACTTGCAGGATCCGGCATCGACGCTCGTGACGCAGTACGCCTGCGTGCCGACCGGCGCCACGGTGGCCGACCTGTGTGCGGCCCCCGGCGGCAAGTCGGTCGAGCTGTCGCGCAACGCGTCGCAGGTGTTCTCGAGCGACCTGTCCTTCTCGCGGCTGCAGCGCGTGGTGGAGAACGTGCGCCGTCTCGAGATCGAGTCGATGCACGCGTACGTGGCGGACGCGCGCTTTCCGGCAATCCGGCCGGTGGATCTCGTGTTGATCGACGCGCCGTGCACCGGCACCGGCACGTTCCGCCGGCATCCCGATGCGCGGTGGCGATTGAAGGTGTCCGACCTCGCGGTGATGTCATCGATTCAGCGCGGAATTCTGCGCACGGCGGCCGACGCGGTGAAGCCGGGTGGGTGGCTGGTGTACAGCACGTGCTCGCTCGAGCCGGAAGAGAACGAAGAGCAGGTGCAGGCCTTTCTGGAAAAGCATCCGGACTTCCGGCTCGATCCGCCGCCCGAGGGCTCGGTGCCGGCGTCGGTGCTCGATCACGGGTTCCTCAGAGTGTTGCCGCAGCGTCACGGCACTGACGGCGCATTCGCTGCGCGTCTGCGGAGAAGTGCGTGAGCGTTCGCTCGAAGCTTCGCGGCTCGCTGCTGTACGCGGTGGCGATCGTCGGCGGCTTTCTGCTCGCCTACCTGATCGTGGCGTTCGTGATCTTTCCGTCGGGAGTGATTCCCGGCAACGCGAAGGTGCCGAACGTCACGGGGTTGATGTTCGACGACGCCACCAAACGGTTGGCCGAAGTCGGATTCAAGTCGGAGCATGGAGAGTCGCGCTTCCACGCGGCGTCGCCCAAGGAGACGGTCCTCGAGCAAGTGCCCATCGCGGGCACCCACGAGGTGGAGGGAACGACGGTGACGCTCGTAACGAGCGCCGGCCAGCAGATCGTGAGCGTGCCGAACGTCGTCGGTTCGACACAAGCGGACGCCCAAACCGCGCTCGAGGGTGCGGGCTTCGAGCTCGGCACGGTCAGCGAGAAGGCGAGCGACACGCCGAAGGGCCAGGTGCTGGCGAGCAATCCCGCGGCGGGCGCCAAGGCGGGAATTCCCAGCGCGGTGGCGATCGTCGTGAGCGCGGGTCCGAGCGGCGCGGCGCCGGCCGCAAGGCGTCCGCGATGAGCGGCCAACCCCGCATTGCGCCGTCGATCCTGAGCGCGGATTTCTCGAAGTTGGGCGACGACATCGCGATGTGCGAGTCCGGCGGCGCCGACTGGATTCACATCGACGTGATGGACGGCCGGTTCGTGCCGAACCTCACCTTCGGCGCGAAGGTCATCGAGACGGTCCGGAAGCGCACGGCGCTGACGCTCGACGTGCATCTGATGGTCGTGGAGCCCGAGAAGTACTTCGACGATTTCGCCGCCGCCGGCGCGAGCCTGCTGACGATTCACGCCGAGGCGGCGCCGCACCTGCATCGCCAGCTCAACCGCATCCGCGAGCTGGGCTGCCGCGCCGGCGTCGCGTTGAATCCCGCCACGCCGCTCGACGCGGTGAGCGAGATCTTGCCCGAGCTCGACCTGCTGCTGATCATGTCGGTGAATCCCGGCTTCGGCGGACAGAAGTTCATTCCGTACTCGGTCGACAAGATTCGCCGCGCTCGGCTGATGCTCGACGAAGCGCGAAGCAACGCCGCCCTCGAGGTGGACGGCGGAATCAACCGCGACACGATTTCATCGGTGTGGGAGGCGGGCGCTGATACGTTCGTCGCGGGCAATGCGATCTTCTCGGCCAAGGATCCCAAGGCGGAGATCGGTGTATTGCGGGGCCTCTGCGGAGTGACGGTATGACAGCGAGACAGCAATGGGGCGTCGTCGCGGGCATCGTGGCCCTCATGGCCATCGGGCTCGGCGTCGCTTCGCATTTCATGAAGGACGAGCTGTTCCCCGTCGAGGTGGGCTCCAAGGCGCCGGACTTCCGCGCCAAGGTGCTCGACGGCAATCGCTACAAGACGCGCCTCGCCGACTACAAGGGCCAGGTCGTGCTGCTCAACATCTGGGCGACGTACTGCGGACCGTGCAAGGACGAGCTGCCCAGCCTGCAGAAGCTGCACGAGGAGTACGGCCCGAAGGGGCTCAAGCTCGTGGCGGTGAGCATCGACTCGTACGTCAGCGAAGACTCGATTCGAAAGTTCGCGGATCACTACGGCATCACCTTCGAGGTGCTGCACGACTCCACGCACAAGATCGAGGAAGTGTATCAGACGACCGGGTATCCCGAGACGTTCATCATTGGGCCCGAGGGTGAGATCCGGAAGAAAGTGATTGGCGCCGACAACTGGACTTCGCAGGGCAATCGGGCGCTCATCGCGCAGCTCCTCGGCATCCAGACGCCGCGGCCCGTGGCCGACGCCGGCATTCGCTGACGTCCGCATGAACGGTACGCCCGCGCTGCGATCGAACAGCTCGTTGCAGCGTCGTCTGGCGGCGGCGTTCACCGAACGCCTCGCGCTGAAAGCGATGGCGCTCCTGCTCGCCGTCGTCCTCTGGTTCGTGGTCAACGCGAAAGAGCCACAGGTCCAGCTCACCACGGTGCGCTTTCAACCCGTTCTGCTCGACAGCTCGCTCGTGTTGCGCGATCCACTGCCGCAGTTTCAGGCAATCGTCGCCGGCGCGCCGCGGGAGCTCATCAAGCTGACCACGACGCTGCCATTGATTCGCCGCCAAGTCACCGCCGACGCGCCGGACACGCTCGTCCTCGATCTTCGCCCGGAAGACGTCGTGCTTCCGCCCGACGTGGACGCCGTCGTACGCGACGTGCAGCCGCGCAGCGTCACGCTGCGCTTCGAGCCGACGTGGACGCGCCGCGTGCCGATCGTGGCCGCGGCCATCGACATCTCCGCCGCTCCCGGTTCCGGCTTCGTGAAGCCGCTGTTCGATCCGCAGACGGTACAGATCAGCGGACCGCGGCATCTCATCCTGAAGATGCCGTCGGTGCGCACGGTGAAGACGACGATTCCCTACCCCGACTCGCTGGCGCATCTCGTCGACATCGACACGGCGGCGCTCGGCCCGGGCGTGCGCGTGCGACCGGGCCAGGTGAAAGTGCACTTGCTCGCCAACCCCGGTACTTGATGATACTCTGATGCGTGTGCTGGGAATCGAGACGTCGTGCGACGAGACGTCGGCCGCTGTGCTCGAGGGCACGGGCGACGACGTCGCGATGAAGTCGCTCGTTATTCTCTCGCAGGACGTGCACCGCATTTTCGGCGGCGTGGTGCCGGAGATCGCGTCGCGCGCGCACCTCACGGCCATCGCGCCGGTCGTCGAGCGCGCGCTCGCCGACGCGGGCGTGGGCGACGTGGACGCCGTCGCGGCGACGAACGCTCCGGGATTGGTCGGCGCGCTACTCGTGGGCGTGAGCTACGCCAAAGCGTTCGCGTTCGCGCGCGGCGTGCCGGTGCTCGGCGTGCACCACATGGAGGGGCATCTCTTCGCCACTGCGTTGGAGCACGCGGACGCAGTGCCGCCCTTCACGGCGCTCCTCGTCTCCGGCGGCCACACGCTGCTGCTCGACGTCGAAGCGTGGGGCCGATATCGCCTGCTTGGCCGCACGCGCGACGACGCCGCCGGCGAAGCGTTCGACAAGGTTGCCAAGCTTCTCGGGCTGCCGTATCCTGGGGGCCCGCACGTCGAGCGTCTCGCGGCGGCGCACGAGAGCGGCGAATACCGCTTCGCGCGTCCCATGCTGCGCCGCAACCAAACCCCGGCCGACCCTGACTACTACGATGTGTCGTTCAGCGGGCTCAAGACCGCGGCGCTCAACGCCGTGAAGTCGGCGACGGCGGAGTCGCGGCTCGACGCCGACCGCGGCGCGATTGCGCGGGCCTTTCAGGATTCGCTCATCGAGACGCTCGTGGAGAAGACGGGCCGCGCGGCGCGCCAGTTCGACCGCGGCCGAATCGTGCTCGGCGGCGGTGTCGCCGGCAACGCCACCCTGGTCGAAGCGATGCGGGCACGTTTCGGCCCTCGCGGGGTTCAGATATTCGCCCCGTCGGCACGACTCGCGACCGACAACGCCGCGATGATCGCCCGCGCGGGACTGTTCCACCTCGAGCGCGGCGAGTTTTCGGCGCTCGACCTCAACGCATTCGCCGCTCAGCCCATTCCCGGACTCGTTGCCGCATGACGCTCGCCTCGCCGATCATCCACCACCCGTTCAATTTTTCGCTCGGGCCCCTGAACCTCACCGGATTCGGCATCGCGGTGCTGATGTCGTTCCTCATCGCGCAGATCGTGTCGGAGCGCGAGCTGGCGCATCGCGGCCACGACGTCGAAGCCGCGGCCGTCAGCGACGTGCTTTTCGCGGCGCTCCTCGGCACGATGATCGGCGCGAAGCTCTACTACGTGGTGGTCGTGTCGCACCACATCTCCGATCTCTGGAGCCGCGGCGGGTTCGTGTTCTGGGGCGGGTTCATCGGCTCGGTGGTGCTCTGCTTCTTTACGATCAAATACAAGAAGCTGCGTTTCGTGCGCTTCGCCGACGTGGCCGGCATCGCGATCGCCGCGGGCTATGCGGTCGGACGCACGGGCTGCTGGGCGGTGGGCGACGACTACGGCAAGCCGTACACGGGCTTCCTTTCCGTCGCGTTCCCCGACGGCGCGCCGCCGTCGACGGGCGCTGAGCTGATGCAGGCCTTCCACGTCGCGCTGCCACCGGGCACCGGCCCGCAGGCGGTGCTGTCCGTCTATCCGACGCAGCTGCTCGAGGTGGTGCTCGGCTTCGCGATGTTCGCCATCCTCTGGCGCATCCGCGACCACAAGCACGCCGAGGGATGGCTGATGGGTGTGTGGTGCGTGCTAGCCGGCGTGGAGCGGTTCATCGTCGAGTTCTTCCGCGCCAAGGACGATCGTCTCTCATGGACCATGGGACTGAGCCTCGCGCAGGTCATCGCGCTCGGCATCGTGGTGATCGGCGTGATCGTGATGAAGGCGCGGAGCGAGCCGGGACCGGGCAGCCCGGGGATTCGGGCGGAGGTTGTAGTAGCGTAAGCCGGGCGAGTCTCGATTCGGCGCTCGAGCCGGAATGTCATCCTCCGCGCGAGCCGTCCGCGTCGGAGGTTTGCGGGCGGCGGCGCAATTCTTCCTCGAGCGCCGAGAGGCGAGCCTCGAGCTCCTCGACCTGCGCCGAGCCGACCACTTCCGGCGCCATGGTCGGCAACGACACCGAGCGCTTGGGCCAGAATGTCTTGGCGAGCGCGAACACGAACAACGCCAGCAGAAGCATCTGCGCGAGCAACGTCTGCCAGGTGGGGTACAGGCCGAGTGCCTCGACCGTGGGAAAGCCGCGGATGATCGTGATGGGCACCGCGTTCCCTTCCTGCAGCTCGCGGATGCCCTTCCCCATGAAGACGAACGCCATGTAGTAGAGCAGCACGCTCGTCACGCTGAAGAACGGCCGCAGGGGAATGCGCACGCCGAAGCGGTAGAACAACGTGAAGATGACCGCGAGCGCCGCGAAGCCCACGAGAATGCCGAGGGTGATCGGCAGCACGACGTGGGTGCCCTCGTTGAACAGCGCCTGATAGAAGAGCGCGGTCTCGGCACCTTCGCGATAGACGGCGAGGAATGCGACGAGGGCCAGCGCGCGTCCGCCGCCGTGCTCCAGGGCGTTGTTCACCTTCTCGCGAATGAACTGCTGCCACTTCGCCGCTTCCACGCGCGAGATGAGCCAGTAGCTCACCGAGAAGAGCACGCCCACGGCCACGAGCAGCGTGAGCCCCTCGATGATGTCCTTGCTCGCCGGCACCGCCTGCAGGATGGTGCGCAGAATGACCGCCGTCACCGCGCTCGCGGCGAGGGCAAGCCCGATTCCCATCCAGATCGACTTGAGCCGCTCGCGGTGGCCCGTCTTCAACAGGAAGGCCACCACGGCGCCCACGACGAGGATCGCCTCGAACCCTTCGCGGAGAATGATGAGCAAACTCTGAAGGAACGCCTCCGACGCGCTGCCCGTCGGGCGGGTGAGCTCCACGACCTTCGGCATGTTCGCCTCGATCGCGTCGCGCGCCCGCTCGGCGCCGCGCAGATCGTTCGCCCTGACCGCGCCCTTGAAGTCGACGGTGAAGAGCTTCTCCATCGACGCCACGACGCCCGGGTCGCGCGCCCGCGCGCGCGACTCGATCGGCTCGAACGCCACGTACGCGTCGAACGCGCGGTCGGCGGCGTCGGCGAGCTGGCCGTTGCGCGCCGCGGTGAGTGACTGCTCGAGCAGCGAGATCGAACGGCGCGCCGCGGCGCCCGCCGATCCGCTGTCCACCGACGTCTGCGCCGCCACGATCTGCGCGCGCGCCGGCAGCGTCCGCAGATACGCGACGACGCTCTGCACCTGCGCCGGCGTGAGAGTAGTCGCCGGCGGCATTGGCGTGCCCGGCTTGCCGCCACTCACCGCCAACGCGAGCTGCGAGTCGCTGCGCTCGGCCTGCCAGGCGAACGAGCCGATCTCCGGCGGCAGCTTGCTCAGCGTACGCGCGATGCTGCCGTCGCCCGAGCCCGACACGCCATGGCAGGCGACGCAGCTCTGGGTGTACAGCCCTTCGCCTTCGGCAACTCGCGCCGGCGGGTGCCGGAGCGCGCCGAGGTACGTCACGATGTTCCAGCGCTGGTCGGCCGTCAGCGTCGAGGCGAACGCCGGCATCGCCGTTCCCGTCACGCCCACCGAGATCTTGCGGAAGACCATCGCCGGCGAAACGGCGCCCATGATCGCGGCGGTTCCGATCGCCGGGGGGCGCGGGGTGAGCTTCGCCGCCGCCGGACCGTCGCCCATGCCGAGTGCGCCGTGACAGCTTGCGCAGCTCGCATCGTAGAGCCGGCGTCCTTCCACCGCGTCGAGGGGTTGCTTCGGTAGCTCGAGCGCGGCTTCGGTCCCGAGCGCCGCGGCGAACCGTTGGTTCAGCGCCGCGAGATCGGCCGGCGGCTTCTTCGCGGCGACGGCGGCGATGATCGAGTCGAGCAGCGTGCGCGCGATCGCCGTCTTATCGCCGGGCAATCGAGTCGCGGCGTCGCGGGCGTCATTGAGGAAGCCGACCGTCTCATTGTACTCGTCGGCCGAAATGAGTCGACCCTTATCGTCGACGCCCTTGCCGTATTCTTCGATGGCAACGCTGACGATGTTCGCGACCCGCTGTACCGGATGCTCCGTCTGCGCGCGAGTGCGTAGAGGCAAACCGACGAGGGCGAACACCGCGGCGGCGCGGCCGAGCTTGGCTCTGAATTTCATTGCCGAGGGAATATATCGGAATTCACTTGACAGGAATACCCCGAGCGGCCAAGTCGTTCAGCGCTCGACGATTACGACGGCGACAGCCGACACGTCGCTGTGTGTGAGAGAGACGTGAATGCTCGTGGCGCACAGCTCCGCGAACCGCTCCGCCGCACGCCCGGACAGGCGCATCTCCGGCGCGCCGTCGGACGACCTTGTGACGACCTCGGCGTCGCGCCAGCCCATGCCCCGCGCGAGCTCATTCCCGGAGAGCGCTTTGTACGTGGCCTCCTTCGCGGCGAGGCGCACGGCGAGGTGCTGCGCCGGCGCACGTTTCGTCGCGAGGTAGGCCAGCTCCGCCGGCGAGAAGAGACGCTGCAGCATGCGGTCGCCCCAGTCGGCGAACATGCGCTCCACCCGATGGATGTCGACCGCGTCGATGCCGATGCCGACGATCATGCGTGCCACGGCGTGGCGTCGAGCGCGGCGTCGAGCGAGAGCCAGACGCGGTCGGCCGTCTCGAACGTGGCGCGCAGCTGTGCGGACCAGGTACGCCACAGACGCAGATCGTCGGTGTCGCTGCCCACGTCCTCGGCCGCCCTGTGCAGCGCTTCGAGCGCGTTCTGCAGCGGTTCGGCGAGATCCACGAGCTCCGCCTCGAGCGCGCGCCGGGCCGGTGCGTTCTCGCCATACCGCTCCGTGGCGAACGCCTGCAGCGCAGCAACGATGGCGCGATCGAGCGACGGCGGATCGAACGCCGCCATGGCGGCGTCGGGCGTCGTGGCGTTCACCGCCTGACGACGCGCCTCGAGCAACGGGGCGAAGAACCGCTGTTGCTCGCCCGGGCCCGTGCTTCGGTCGCTGCGGTGCCCGCGCCGCGATCCGAACGCGCGCAATGCGCGCGTGAGCTCGGGAATCGCGCGACAGTGCGCCACCAGCTCGTCGCGCAGCTCCGTTACCGCCTCGGCGCCCAGCACGAGTCGCATGCCGTCGCGCAGCGAGAGCGTGAGCTCGTTGCCCTCGACCGTGATGCCGTCGATCGCCGAGAGTGGCACGCGAACGGGACGTTCGTCGGCCGCGGCGCGAACCACGACGACGATCGCGTCGTCGTCGATCACGGCGGTTCCCTGCCCGAGATCTGTTCGGCCGATTCGAGTCGACGTCACGTGAAAGGGCGGGTGCGCGCGATCCATCATGAGACGATCACGCGCACCACGTCCATGGTCGCGGAGAGATCGGCGAACACCGCCGCGGCCTCGTGCTCCTCGAGCTCTTCCACGGTGAAATGGCCCGTGGCCACGCCGATCGCCCTCGCGCCGATGGCGCGGCCGCACTGGAGGTCGGCCGGCGTATCACCAATGACGACGACGTCGCGGCCCTCGATGTCGAATCCCAGGTCGTCGCGGGCGCGGCGTTGCGCCACGGCGGGCAGCTCACCGCGCAGCTCGTGGTCCGACCCGTAGGCGCCCACGCGGAATTGTTCAGGGTCGATACCGGCCGCGCGGAGCTTCGCGCGGGCGCCCTCCGCGAGGTTGCCGGTGAGCAACCCGAGGACGACGTCGCTCCGCTCGCGCAGGGCGTCGAGCAGCTCGTGAATCCCCGGCATGACCGTGATGCCCGATGGGCGCGCGTGCAGCTCTTCACCGAGGTACGTGACGTAGCGCTCGAGCAGCAGCGGCATGCGGGCGTCGATGTGCTCGTCGTCGTGGCCCACGATCCGCATCAGCTCGCGGACGATCTGCGGATCGGTTTTTCCGTCGAATCGATGGTCCTCGGGGCCGGTGCCGCCGAACACTTCCTCGAGCGCGCGGTGAATTGCGCGCTTGCCCGCGCCGTCCGTCAGGAGGATGGTTCCGTCGATGTCGAAAAGGACGAGCTTCATGACCGCGTGAGCAGCAGGCCGCCCATGATGCACAGCGCGCCCACGGCCTGCCACGGCGTGGGCGTCTCGTGCAGCATCACCCACGCGACGAGCACGGCGATGAGGGGCTGCAGGTTGGAGTACATCGCCGTGCGCGTGGGACCAATGGTGCGCACGCCGCGATACCAGAAGTAGTATGCGATCACGAGGGCGAACACGCCGCTGTACGCCACCGCGGTCCAACCGAGCGGCGGCATGGCGCCCCAGTTGGCGTGCGTGAGCGCGGGCCACGCGATGACGAGCAGCGGGACCGCGCCGCCGAGCATCGTCAGCGCGGAGAGCTGCATGCCGCCGACTCGCTCCGTATACGGCTTCAGCAGCACCGTGTAGATGGCCCACGAGAGCGAGCCGCAGAGCACGAGTGCGTCGCCGAGGAGCGACGCATGGCCGGCGTCGCCCTGCGACGTTCCGTACACCACGAGGCCGATGCCCGCGACGGAAAGCGCGATGCCGATGACTCCTTTGCGATTCACGCGGTCGACGCCGCGCACGCGGCCGATGATCGCGATGAACGCCGGCGACGCCGAGATGACGAGGGCCGCGTCGCTGGCGCGCGTGAGCGCGATGCCTTCGACGAAGAAGAACTGATAGACGCCGTTGCCGAGGACGCCGAGCCCGAGCAAGGCGGCGCTCGTCCGGGCAGAGGGCAGCGGCATCCGGCCAATGGCGACGATCGCCACCAGCAACGTGGCCGCGAGCGCGACGCGCAGGCCGTTGTAGGCGAGCGGATCGACGAGCGACGTGCCGAATTTGACGACGCTGAAGTTGACGCCCCAGATGAGCGCCATCAGCACCAGCGAAAGCTCCGTGAGCCAAACGCCCGGCCGCGCTGTGGACGTCGCGGGACCGGGCGTAACCGTGTCACCTACAATGGAACTCATGTATGGTAAAGTAGACGCGCGCCCTCGGACCTGTCTATGTTGAACGATGCACGTCTCATTCGCACTCTTCGCCGACGCGGCGAACCTGTCCCAGGAAGGGAAGCTCAACATCCTGGGTGTCTTTGACGCCTTGCAGGTTGGCTCACTGCCGGCGATCCATCCGCGGGCGCACCTCGTGGTGCACCTCAAGGGCAGCGCCGCCGACATCGGCTCACACTCGGTGAGCTTTCGCTGGTTGAGTCCGAGCGGGCAAGAATTGTGGAACAGCTCGGGCGACTTGAACGTGGGCGCGCCGCCGCCGGGCGTCGCCGAGATGGACCTCCCGCTGATCGCGCAGCTCGATCTGCCGATGGACGCCGCGGGACCGTACACCATGGCGATCGCGATCGACGGGAATCACACGCTGGACGTGGGCATCCAGGTGCGGACCGCCGCCCAGATCACGCCGAACGGGATGCTGAGCTAGGCCGAGCTAGCGGTAGGTCTCGAAGAACCCAGCGCCTTCCCCGCTGATCTGTTTTCCGCCCACGCGGCCGCTGATTCGCATCCGACCTTTCATCTGCACGAAGTAAGGCCGCGCGATCTGGCGTGACGCGAGCCCGTCGCCACGCTCTGCGCCGGGCTTTCGCGTGTCCGTCGCGGTCGCGTCTTCGACGATGAGCTCCACCGCGAGCGTATCGTCGCCGCGAACGTCGATCATGGTGCCACGCCCCGGCACATGAATCGTCTGGCCGCCGACGCGAACGACCCGCGTGTCCTCATAGTGAATCTCCCGCGGCCGAAACAGGGCGAGGAAGCCGAGCGAGTCCACGACGTAGGTGAAGAGCGGCTCCGCCGCGGCGATGGTATCCGACGGCTGTACTCGCCCGTACAGCAGCGTGTAGACTCCCGCGCGCGCCGCGCCCCATTCCCAGGTCACGCCGCGCCAGACGCCCCAGTTGTGATCGTGGTACGACTGGGTGGCCTCGTACAGATCGCATTGGGCATTTACACAGATCGACCCCGTCGCGTCGGCGCGAAGCGCGGGCACGACGTAGCCCGACACCGTTTCGCCCGAGAGCGCGCCGCCGGGGAAGTACGCGCCCGGCGCGGGCGAGACGACGAGATTCACGTCGACCGAGCTCGAGCCGCCTTCTTCGGTTGCACGCGCATGCACGGCGTAGCGTCCGTCTGGCCGCACGGTGATCGTGGAGCTGCCGATCGCCACGTCGGCGCGCGAGGTGGAGAAGCGAACCGCGGTACGCGGAACAGTGGCGACGAACCGGCGCGACTCGCCACCCTGCCGGTGGAGCGTGACGAGCACCTGGCCGCCCCACGCGCTGTCAGGTATCGCTCCGGCCACGATGAAGGAGATGAACGCCCACTTCGATTTGTCGGCCGACAGCACATTGAAGTAGTGCCACTCCGCCCACGTCGGATCGCGGCGCGCTTCGACGGGCGGCAGATGAAAGTGATCGATCGCGTGGCGCAGCTCGTCGGGCCGCGGGTCGCGCCAGGCACGATCGGACGAGTCGTCGGCCCACGCACCGGCGGCGAGCGGCGGCATCGCGCCGACCGCCGCGGTGCGCGAGGGAATCTCGCCGCCCGCCAACACCGGAAGCTCGCGCCCGCCGCGCGTGCGCGCGTACAGCAGCTTGCTCTCGATCTGCGGCGCGACCGCCACGACGAACGGTGCCAGCCTCGGCGCCGCGAGCAGCTGCGCGTAGATGAACCGCGCATGGTCGATCGAGAAGAACATCCCACCGAGCCCGCCGGTCTTCATCACCTCGACGTCGATGCCTTCGGGCAGCACCGTGATCTCGCCGCCGCCCACGAGCTTCTCGTCGCGCGACTGCGCGAGCAACGCTTCGCCGATCGACAGCAGGACGATCATCACCGCGACGCCGAGGCTGTAGCCGAAGAGTAGAAACGCCGAGCGCCAGGGACGCAGGACGAGGTTGCGGAGCGCGAGGAGCTCGATCATCTCTGCCTTCGATCGTCGACCACCACGCCGTCGCGCATGTGCACCACGCGGTGCGCGGCGCCGGCGAGATCTTCGTCGTGCGTCACGACGACGATCGTGGTGCCGTCGCGATTCACCTGGGCGAGCAGCTCGATCATCTCCGTGCCCGTCTTCGCGTCGAGCTCGCCCGTGGGCTCGTCGGCGAGCAGGAGCTGCGGCTTGTTCGCCAGCGCGCGGGCGATCGCCACGCGTTGCTGCTCGCCGCCGGAGAGCTGCGCCGGCCGGTGGCCGTAGCGCGCTTCGAGCCCGACGTACGCCAACAGCTCGCGACCGCGCCGCACGCGTTTGTCGCGCGGAATTTTCGCCTCGGCCATGGGCAGCTCGATGTTCTCGATGGCCGTGAGCGCAGGCATGAGGTAGAAGCGCTGAAAGACGAAGCCGATGTGGTGCAGCCGAAAGCGCGTCGCGGCGGCATCGCTCAACTGGTCGATTCGCGATCCCTCGATCGTCACGGAGCCCGTCGTCGGCCGGTCGATGCCGCCGAGCAGATTGAGGAGGGTCGACTTGCCGCACCCCGACGGTCCGACGATAGCGACGTAATCGCCGCGCGCGATCTCGAGCGTCACACCGCGCACGGCACGCACGAGCTCTCCACCCATGTGATACTCGCGCCGCAGATCGCTCGCCTTCATGACGACGTCGCTCATCCGACCGCCTCTTCGCGTAACGTGACCGCGATCGGCAGCGACGCGCCGCGCCACGACGGATAGATCCCCGCGAGAATGCCCGCGACCGTGAGCAACCCGAGCGCGAACCACGCGTCGTGCGGCTCGAACAGAAAGAAGTCGATCGCCGCCGGCAGTCCGGGAAACGATGCGAGGATGGAGTTGAGGTAGCGTGCCGTGACCAATCCCAGTCCAAGGCCGCCGAGCGCGCCGCTCACCATGATCGCGATGCCCTCGATCACGATCTGGAGAACGATCCGTCCGCGCGCAACGCCGATCGCCCGCATCACCACGATCTCGCCGAGCCGCTCGTTCACGGATACCGTCACGAGCGTCGTGACGAGCAGGAAACCGACGGCGAGGCTGACCGCGCCAAGGATCAATGCGAGCTGACGGAAGTAGCTCAGCCGCTCGTCCACCTGGCGCATCGCGGTCTCGGTGGAGATCGCCGATACACGAGGCAGGGCGGTCTCGATGCGACGCAGCACGCTGTCGACCGGCTCTCCTTCGCGCGCCTTGACCATGAACAGCGAAACGTGGTCTCGATTCTGTGTCGCCGGGCCGGGCTGCATTTGCTGCAGCGTGGCGAGCGGAATCGCGACGGCGCGCTGCTCGGCCGGCATGTAGAGAAAGTGCGCGCGACCCACGATCGTCAGCACGCGCTGGCCGGAGAACGACCGCAGTTGCGCGTCGTAGCCGCTCGCCGCGGAAAGTGTGTCGCCGATCCGCGCGCCGCTCGCGCGGAGGAAGTCGTCGCTCGCCACCAGCTCGAGCGGCGATGCCGGCGCGCGACCTTGAGTGATCTCGTAATCTCCCTGCACGGCGGGATCGACGCCGAGCGCCGTGGCCGCAATGGTCCGAGCACCGCGCACGATGTGCAGCTGCCCGCCCAACACCGGGCTCACCGTGGTGACGCCCGGGATCGTGCGCAGCACGCGCATCACGCCGCTCGCGTCGGGGATCGTGGCGTCGGTGTCGAAGGGCAGCGTGCCTTTCGGCGCGAGGCGTAACTGAAAGCCGCGCGAGAGCAGGAGGGTGCGGAACGACGCCCGCATTCCGCTCGACAGCATGACCATGTCGAGCAGCATCGCCGCCGACACGGCGACACCGAGGATGGCGAGGAGGGTGCGGCTGCGATGTCGCGTCAGCGTCGCCCAAGCGAGCCGGAGGAGCATCAGCCGGCGGTAGCCGCCGCCGCGGGCGACCGCTCTTCACGTCGTCCGGAGAGCAGCTCGAGCGGCGACATGTGCACGAGCCGCTGTGCGGCGACGAACCCGGCGATCAACCCGAGCGCCAGCGACAACGACACTGCGAGCAGGACGATTCCCGGCGTGACCACCGCGAAGGCAAGTGGCGTGCGATACACGCCGCGATAGTGCCAGTTGATGATCTGCGACGACAGCCAGCCGAGCCCCACGCCCACGGCGCTCCCCACCACGGCCACGAGCGCCGCCTCCACCATCACCGAGCGCACGATCGAGCGCGCGGAAATGCCCATGAGCCGAAGCGCCGCGACGTCGCGCCGTCGCTCGTCGACCTTGAGAAGCATGATGCAGAGAAGAAAAATGGCGCTGGCTACGATCGTGATCACGCCAATCGCGCGGTGAAAGCGACTCACGACGAGAAAGGTGCGCGACGTCTCCACGGCGATGTCGCGCGAACGGTACGCGCGAAAACCGAATGCCGCGTCGTTGATGCGGCGAAGCGCGCTGTCGGTGCCGGCGGTTCCGCGTGCCGAAACGGCGAACCGATCGACGCGGTCGCCGTACCCAATCAGCGCCTGGAGCTCGTCGAGGTGCATTCGCACGCGGTACTCCGCTCGCGCGACTTCGGACGGGTCCGCTCGCCGGCGCACGAGCGCCGACACGATCACCGAATCGCCACTGCCCGCGCTACCCACGTCGCCACCTGGCGTGGGCGTGAGCAACAGCCGATCGCCGACGTGAATGCCGGCGTCCGCCGCCAGCCGCTCGTCGATCGCGACCGTGCGCGGTGGTCTGGGCGGCGGTGTCGAGTCGATGGATTGGGAAAAGGCTGCGATCAGCAGCGCCGCGAGCATGGCGGAAAGCTAACGCCTCGCGCTCGCGCCCTGCCCGCCTACGCTTTCACCCATGTCTGCGTGTCCTTCAACGACTCGCGCGTTTGCTCCATCGAATACGACGGCTCGGCGAATGCCCTGACGCCGCGCTTGATGAGGAACGCCGCCACGATGAGCTCGAATACCCCAGTCACGAGCGCGCCGACCCACATGTGGCCCGCCGCGATCCGCCCGATCAACGTCGCCAGCATCAGCGTGAAGAAGACCAACGCCACGACGCCGACACCGAAGGCCACGCCCAGCCACATCACCCCCTTCCCGCCCTGCTTGACGTTGTCTTTCACCTCGAGCTTGGCGAGTCGCACCTCGTCGGCCATGAGCCGCTTGGAGTCGTCGCCGAGCCGGTGAATGAGGTCCGGGATCCCCGTATCGGGATCGACCGACATGCGATTTACGGCCATGGCACCCTCATGGAAGTCGTTGTCGTTGACGCGCCTTGGGGCGCAAGGAGCGTTCCGAAAGGCAGAGGAATCACCTTCGCCATCCGGTTGGCTACGCTTTTCGTCGTGTCCGGACGACAAGCTGGAGGCCGTCTTTGAGCCATTCGTGCAGGTCTTCTCCCGTTCCGGCCGTTACCCCGCAAGCCCGACGCGGATAGTCTTGAGAGTGCATGGCTAAACAGCGCGCCGCTCGACGCCTCCGAGGTTTCTCGCCGATCGACGCCGGATTCTTCATCGGCGCCGTGACGCTGGTCGTCGTCGGCGTGCTGGGGTTCCGGAACACCGGACGGCTCAGAACCGAAGAGGAATGGGTCGCGCACACGTACGAGGTCCTGGCCCACCTCGATCGCGTCGAGATTCAATCGCGCGCGCTCAAACGCGCGAGCGACCCGGCGACGATCAGCGAGCTGGCCCTTCTCCGCGAGGCCACCGCCGACAACGTGCTGCAGCAGTCGCGTCTCGATACGCTGCGCGCGCTCGTCGACGGACCCGTGACGCCGGTGCTCGCGCTCGTGGCGCGAATGCAAAGCGAGGAACGCGAACTGCTCGCCGGGCGGATCGCCCGGGCCGACGACGTGGCGAGTCGCAGCGAGACGATCATCGCGTTCAGCACGGTCCTCGCCATCGTGCTCATGGCGATTGCCTTGACTCTCTTGCACCGCGATCTCGGCGTCCGCCGCGCCGCAGAGCTCGCGCTGCAGGACAGCGAGTCGAGGCACCGGTTGCTCATGGAGCAAGCAGCCGACGCCATCCTGATCGTCGATTCCGAAGCGGTGTGCGTCGAAGCGAACGCGCGCGCCACGGAGATCGTCGGCCGTCCGCGATCGGAGATCATCGGACTTCCGCTCAAGGCATTCGTGCGCGGCGAAAAGCCGGGGAGCACCGCCGGCCTGCCGATGCTCCGCTACGGACAGGTGACGACCGGCGAGTTCTGGGTGACGCGCCCCGACGGCTCACGCGTGCCCGTGGAAATTCGCGCCACCCTTCTCGACGACGGGCGCGTGCAGATCATCGCGCGCGACATCAGCGAACGAAAAGAGGTGGACCGGCTCAAGGGCGAGTTCGTCTCCATGGTGAGCCACGAGCTGCGCACGCCGCTGTCATCCATCCGCGGCGCGCTCGGTCTGCTCGCCAGCGGGAAGCTCGACAGCGATCCGGAGAAGCGCCGGCGCATGCGCGAGCTGGCGGTCGCGAACACTGATCGGCTCATCCGGCTCATCAACGACATCCTCGACGTGGAGCGCATCAACTCCAACGCCGCCACCTTCGAGCAGACCAGCTGCAGCGTGCGCGAGCTCGTGGAGCAGGTCGTCGAGACCATCGCGCCGCTGGCCGAGCGCGCCGGAACGACCGTGCACTGGGAGGCCGCGGACGTCCACATCTGGGCCGATCCGGACCGCATCACGCAGACGTTGATGAACCTGGTCGACAACGCCATCAAGTTCTCGCCCGCCGGATCCACGGTGCACGTATCCGTGCGCGCCGACGAGACGTTCGCCACCTTTGCCGTGGGCGATCAGGGTCGCGGGATTCCCGCCGACAAGCTGGCGAGCGTGTTCGATCGCTTCCAGCAGGTAGATGCGTCGGATTCGCGTGAGAAGGGCGGTAGCGGCCTTGGCCTGGCAATCTCGCGCGGCATCGTGGAGCAGCACGGTGGCAAGATGTGGGTCGAGAGCGTGCTCGGCGTAGGCAGCACCTTTCTCTTCACCATACCACTCGTGGCGAATCAGGGGGCGACGACGGGCGACTCCAGCGCCCCACTCGTGCTCGTATGTGATGACGACGTAGACTTGCTCGTCGTCTTGCGAGCGACGCTCGAGCAGCGCGGGTATCGCGTCGTGACGGCCCAGCGCGGCCGGGAAGCGATCCAGCGGTTCGACGCCGGCGGGGCCGATCTCGTCATCATCGACAGCATGCTCGCCGACGTGAGCGGTATCAAGGTGCTCCGGCACGTCAACGCCGCGTCGACGAACACGAGAACGATCGTGTACACCGCGGCGTATCTGGAAAGCGCGGAGCGCGACTTCGTCCGGGCCACTGGCGCGGTCATCGTCACGAAGAGCAAGATGTCCCCCGAGCAGCTCACCGACGAAGTCCAACGGCTGATTGGATCGGCCGACGCCCCACTGAAACACCAAGAGGCATGAGCAAGACGATTCTCGTGATCGACGACGACGACGACATCCGCGAGATCGCGCAGCTCACGCTGGAGATGGGCGCGTCGTGGCACGTCCTGAGTGCATCGTGCGGCGCCGCCGGCGTCGAGGCGGCAAAGGCGTCGCAGCCCGACGCCATCTTGCTCGACGTGATGATGCCCGGCACGGACGGCCCCGCGACGCTCGACCTGCTCCGACTGGACGAGCGGACACGCGACATTCCCGTCGTCTTTCTCACGGCCAAGACGCGTCCCGGCGAGCGAGAGCGGTTGCTCGACCTCGGAGTCGCGGGCGTGTTGGCGAAGCCCTTCGATCCGATGACGCTTCCCACGAATATCGCTTCGCTGCTCGGATGGAGCACATGACCGAAGACGCCATGCGCGGAGCGATGGACGCAATCTGGGAGCGGTCGCGCGGCACCATCATGGCGCGCGTCGCGACGTTGGAGAGCGCAACGCTGGCGCTACGATACGCGTCCCTTCCGGACGACGTCCGGCGCGACGCCGAGCGCGAGACGCACAAGCTCGCGGGCGCGGCTGGCACGTTCGGGTTCTGGGATGCGTCGGCCCTCGCGCGCGAGGCCGAGGAAATTCTCCGCGGCGCCGGACCAATCGCGCCGGCCGACGTGGCGCGGCTGCGGCAGATCGCGATCGACCTCCGCGGCCAGCTCGAGGCCGCGCGCCCGAAGGCCGGCGCGGCGACGCAGACGTTGGCGCCGCCTTCCATCGAGGCGCTGCGCGCGGCGCACGCCCGGCTCCTCGTCGTCGGCGACGACGCGGCCTTCCACGAGCGCCTGGCGAGCGAAGCGCGGTCGCTCGGCATCAATGTGCTCGGCGCGTCGCGAGCGGCCGAGGCCCGCGAGCTGCTCGCGGAGCACGTCGATGCGGTGCTGCTCGATCTCACACTCGAGGGCACCGGCATTCCCTTCCTCGAGGAGGTCTACAACGCGCACCCGGCGCTTCCGGTGATCGTCGTCTCTGACGGCGAGCACTTTCTCGACCGCGTGGAAGCGGCACGCCTCGGCGGCCGCGGTTTCCTGCAGAAGCCGGTGCGCCCGTCGCAGGTGATCGACCTCCTGCGCGACTCGCTGTTCGTGGTGCGAAGCGAGAGCTCGACGATCGTCGCTGTCGACGACGACCCGGCCCTCCTCGCCGTGATCGAGGGACTGCTGTTGCCGCTTCGCGCACGCGTCATCACCGTCACCGATCCCCTCCGCGTGTTGAGCGTGCTCGCCGAGAGCTCGCCGGATCTCGTGATCCTCGACGTCGACATGCCGTCGCTGAACGGGATCGAGCTGTGCCGAGTGTTGCGCAACGACCCGCGCTGGGCGGCGGTGCCGGTGATGTTTCTCTCGGCGCAGACGGAGCGGGCGGAAGTGACCAAGATGTTCGAGGCCGGTGCCGACGACTACGTCGCAAAGCCCGTGGTCGGCGCCGAGATCGTGTCCCGCGTGCGCAACCGGCTCGAGCGCACGCGTATGCTCCGGCTCGCGGCCGACGTGGACAGTCTCACCGGCGTGGGTACGCGGCGGCGCGGAATCGAGGTGCTCGAGCGCTTCATCCGGCTGGCGCAACGCCAGCTCCTGCCGATCTCCGTCGCCGTCATCGACCTCGATCACTTCAAGGACGTCAACGACCGCTTCGGCCATCTCACGGGCGACATGGTGTTACGACGCGTGGCGGCGGTGCTGTCGAACTGCTTCCGCGGTGAGGACGTCGTGGCACGATGGGGCGGTGAGGAATTTCTCATCGGCATGTACTCCATGCCTGGCGAGGCCGCGGCTCGGCGACTGACGCTGGCGCTCGAGAAGCTGCGCGCCGAGAAGTTCGATACGGTCGATTCCGATCTGAGCGTGACGTTCAGCGCCGGGGTCGCCGAATTTCCGATGGACGGAACCGATTGGACGTCGCTCTATCGCGTGGCGGACGAAGCGCTCGGCCGCGCGAAGGCAGGCGGGAGGAACCGGGTGGTTGGCCCGGCGCCTCATTCGGCAGTCAGACGTGATTAGGGGGAGTCGTCATCACGCCGGCTTGAAACAAAGAAAAAGGCAAATGTAGACGCAATTGAAAGCAATTGTTTTTCATTGCTCTCAATTTGCAGTTCTATGATGTTTCCACTGTCCGACGACGGATCAACGCACCGCGACGAGAATCTGCTTCGCCAGCCCTGGGCCGATGGTCTTGGTGACGCGTCCGATGCGCAGCGAGATCGGCCCTTCGAACGGCGCGCGCGACAACACCTCGATCTGCCGCCCCGGCGTGATCCCGAGCTCAGCGAGATAGCGAAGCTGCTCGGCGTCGCGATCGCCGACGCGCTGCACGCGCACCCGCACCCCAACTTCGACCGCCGCGAGCGGCAGCAGCTCGGGCTCGTCGAGCGTTCCTTCGCGCGTCGGGATCGGCGCGCCGTGCGGGTCGGTGGTCGGCTCGCCGATGGCCGCGGCCATCCGATCGATCAGCTCGTCGGACGCCGCGTGCTCGAGCCGCTCGGCTTCGTCGTGCACGAGGTCCCACGGGTAGCCGAGCGCGCGCGTGAGATACGCCTCGATGACGCGATGGCGGCGGATGGTGCGCAGCGCGGCACGGCGTCCCGCCTTGGTGAGATGCACGCCGCGATAGCGCTCGTGCGTGATGAGCCCGTGCTCGGCGAGCCGGCGTACCATGCCGCTCACCGACGCCGGCGCCACTCCGAGCTCGGCGGCGATCTCGTTCGTGCCGGCGACACCGTCGCCCGCCTCGAGCTCGAAGATCACCTTGAGATAATCTTCAACGGGCGCGGTGAGCGTGGGCAGCGCGCGAATGGAGGTCACGAGGCCGGACCTTCGCGCTGCACGGCCCGGCGCTCGCCGCGCACGAGCAGCACCGGGATGCGCGAGAGATGGCGTACTTCGTTCGCGACGCTGCCGTAGAGCATGTCCTTGATGAAGCGATGTCCGTGCGTCGACATCGCGATGAGATCGCAATTCTCGCGCGCCGCGGCGGCGGTGATCTCCTTCGACGGATCGCCGCCGGCGAGCAGGCACTCGGCCTCGAGCCCCGACGTCTCCAGCGACTCGCACGTCTCCTCGAGATACTCGCGGTCGATGCGCATCTCCTCCGACTCGCGGAGGTTGAGCTGGTGGACGTTGCGCGCCGCCCAGCCGTCGGCGACATGCATGAGCACGACGGAGGCGCCGCAGAACTTCGCGAGCGCGCGCACGTGTTCCACGATCGCCACGTCGTACGGAGAGTGCTCGAGAGGAACGAGGATGCGCTTGTACATCAGCTCGTCCAAGTGCGAAAAGTCGACACGAGCAGCCACGCGTTGAGCACGGCGATGGTCAGCGCGACGAGCCAGGAGAGCAGTTTGAGCCAGAGCGGATTCGCGAACGCGCCCATCTTTCCGCGATCGGAGGTGAACGCCACGAGCGGAAAGACCGCGAAGGACAGCTGCAAACTCAGAATGACCTGACTCAGGATGAGCAGTTTCGCCGTACCGCGTTCGCCGTAAAAGATGGCGACGATCGCCGCCGGCACAATGGCGATCAGCCGAGTGATCAACCGGCGGAGCCAGGGGCGGATGCGGATGTTGAGAAACCCCTCCATGACGATCTGGCCGGCGAGGGTCCCCGTGAGCGTGGAATTCTGCCCCGACGCCAGCAGGGCGAGGGCGAACGCCGTGCTGGCGCCGGCGCCGAGCAACGGCGTCAGTAGCTTGTGGGCATCCTGGATCTCGGCGACCTCGGCGTGTCCCGAGGTATGGAAAGTGGCCGCGGCAATGATGAGGATGGCGGCGTTGATGAAGAACGCCATGCTGAGCGCGATCGTGGAATCGACGAAGGCGAACTTCACCGCCTCGCGCTTCCCCGCCGCGGTCTCCTCGTACCGTCTCGTCTGCACGATCGACGAATGCAGGTAGAGGTTGTGCGGCATCACCGTCGCTCCGAGGATGCCGATCGCGACGTAGAGCATCTCGTGGTCGCTGATGATCTGTGTCGTGGGGACGAGCCCCTTGGCGACCGCGGCGAAATTCGGGTGCGAGAGGATGATCTCGAAGAGGAAGCAGAGCCCGACCGTGGCGATCAACGTGATGACGAGCGCCTCGAGGACGCGCACGCCGCGATTCTGCAACGTGAGAATGAGCAGCACGTCAAAGCCGGTGATCAGCACGCCGATGGCGATCGGAATGTGGAAGAGCAGATTCAGCGCGATCGCCGACCCGATCACCTCGGCGAGATCGCACGCCGCGATGGCGATCTCGCACAACAGCCAGAGCGCCACCGACGCCGCCGGCGAGTAGTGATCGCGGCACGCTTGCGCGAGATCGCGCCCCGTGACGATACCGAGCTTGGAGGCGAGCCCTTGGAGCAGCACCGCCATGAGATTGGACAGCAGGACGACGCTGAGCAGCGTGTAGCCGAAGCGCGACCCGCCCGCGAGATCGGTGGCCCAGTTCCCCGGATCCATGTAGCCCACGGCCACCAGGTACCCCGGTCCGGCGAAGGCGAGCAGCTTCCGAAAGAAGCCCCCGGTTCCGACCGGGACAGTCCGGTAGACGTCCTGCAGGCTCGGAGCGACCCGCGAGCGCCGCCAGCCGTGTTCGCCGGTGTGCTCGGACGGTTCGCCAGGGGGAACGAGGTTGGTGCTGGCCACTAGTTAGGCGATAAGGAAGACAGAGTTAGTCTTGCCTAACTTATTCCCACCTATTTCGAATGGCAAGACGCAGCGCGAAGCTGAGCGCTTGCGAGCGTCCGGCGCCGGGCTGCTTTATAACTTTCGAATCCACCTATCTATCCCCTCAGCCACCCTTGCATCCGTCGCCCCCGGATACCCGAACTCCTCCTGCCCCGTCAGTCCCGCCGGCACCACCTTGAACATGTGCGTCACGCCGGGAACGAACAGATATTCCGTGCGACTGTCGCCACGCTCGCGACCCAACAGCGTCTCGACGAGCGCCTCGCCGTGGTGGGCCGGCACCGACGTGTCGTTACCGCCCTGCACCACCAGCACCGGTTGGGTGAGTCTCGCCGCCAACGCGCGCGGATCGGTCGCGTCGGAATCGCGCATGTAGCGCCGTGCTTCCTCCGGCATCGACGCCAATGCCGCGGCGCCCATCCCTCCACCTTGCGCGAGCTCCGCGGGAATCGGCTCGTCGCGACGGAGATACCCGATCACGTCGTCGAGCTTCCGCTTGGCATCGTCGAGCTGCTCCGGTGGCGTACTGAGGTGCGCCTGCTCGCGCATGATCTGGAGAATCCCCACCGACGGACCGGCAAGCAGCACGACGCCATCGAGCCCGGCGCCGAGGGCGGACGTCGCGACGCCACTCACCACGACCGCGCCTTCGCTGTGTCCCGCGCCGATCGTCCGCGCGACCTGCACTCCGCGCGACGCCAGCTCGCGCCGCATCGCCTCGAGCGCGGCGGCGGCAATGAGCCGGCGTCCATCCCACGTCTTCACCATCGCCGAGCGCTCGGCGTCGACAGGAACGCTGCCGGTGCCCGGTCCAAGCTTGGCGAAGCGGTACACGGCGTGTCCGCGCGCCGAGAGCTGCTGCGCCAGATGCGCATAGACGTGCGGGAAGGAATTCCACGCCGGGTAGTCGCCGTTCACGTCGCTGAACAGCGAGCCGGGGACGAGGAGGACTGCACTCGCGAGCGGCATGGCTGTGTCGTGCGGCGCAGGGAGTGAGAGCGCCGCGGGGATCTCCCACCCCGCCGCGGCGAGGGTGCATGCGTGTTCGACGAAGGATGCAGTATCTGTCATGCCGGCATTCTACGCCCTCACCCTACGTGAGGATCAAGTCCCGCGCGCCACCGCCTCGAGCACGGCGATGGCGCGCGCGAGCTTGGCCCGTTCGGATGCCGGCAGCGCGGCGAGGGTGGCCGCGAGGGTGGCGACGCGCCGTTGGCGCCCGTCGTGGAGCAGCCGCGTGCCGCGCGCCGTCGCTTTGACGCGCACGACACGCCGGTCGTCGGGATCGACCTCGCGCTCGACCAACCCGGCCTGCTCCATGGCGACGACGAGCCTGGTGATCGTGGGCGGACGGACCTGCTCCGCCGCGGCGAGCCGACCGAGGGTGATCGGCCCGCCGCCGAACACGATGACGGAGAGCGCCGAGAGCTGCGGCGCGGGGAGGCCCGAGGCGTCGTCCTCGCGGCGCAGCCGCCGCAGCAGGTGAATGGCCGCCGAGTGCAGGCGGTCGGCGAGCCGGGTGGCGGCGGGTGGCGGCGCCGGCGAGCGTTTCCCTCTTGCGGATTTGGCGGACATGGGAAAGAATGTAATACTTAGCTACCCTAACTAACTATGCCGACTCTCTCCCAGTCCCGCATCGGGCAGATCGCCGTCGTCTGCCGCGACGTTGCCCGCGCCACCGCGTTCTACCGCGACACCCTCGGCCTCCGCTTCCTGTTCGCCGCCGGGCCGGCGCTCTCCTTCTTCGACTGCGGCGGCGTGCGGCTCATGCTCACCGGCCCCGACGGCGCGGGCGACAAGCAGCTCAGCTCTCTCCTCTATTACTTTGTGCAGGACATCGAGGGCACGAAGGCGGCGCTCGCCGACAAAGGCGTCGTCTTTCGTTCCGAGCCGCACATGATCGCCCAGATGCCCGACCACCAGCTCTGGCTGTGCGACTTCGAGGACAGCGAAGGCAACGTGCTGGCGCTCATGGAAGAGAAGCGCTGACCGATAACCCAACCGACCGCGGAGCGGGCGACGAGATGAACGACTCCGTTCGGAGGAGCATCCGCGCGACACAAATCGGCATGGTGATCAACGCCGCGTTGGCGGCGATCAAGCTGATCGCCGGCATCGTCGGCAGCTCGTACGCGCTCGTGGCGGACGCGATCGAATCGGGCGCCGACGTGTTCGCGTCGCTCATCGTGTGGGGCGGGCTCGCGCTCGCGTCGCAACCGGCGGACGACGATCATCCGTACGGCCACGGCAAGGCCGAGGCGCTCGCCGCCGCCGTCGTGTCGATCATGTTGCTCGCCGCCGCGGCGGGCATCGCGATTCAGGCCGTGCGAGAGATTCGCACACCGCATTTGAATCCCGCGCCGTGGACGCTGGTGGTGCTCGTGGCGGTGATGGCGATCAAATGGACGCTCGCGCGGCGGGTGCACGCGGTGGCCGCGGAGACGAGCAGCACCGCCGTGAAAGCGGATGCGGCCCATCACCTCAGCGACGCGATCACCTCGGCCGCGGCGTTCATCGGCATCTCGATCGCGCTATTGGGCAGCCGGTTCAAAGGCGGCCCGGGGTGGGAATCGGCCGACGATTGGGCCGCGCTCGTGGCGTCGGCCGTGATCGCGTTCAACGGCGTGTCCATGTTGCGCGCGGCCGTGCACGACTTGATGGACCGCATGCCTGGCGCGGACGTCGTGGAGCCGGTGCGTCGCGCGGCGGAACAGGTTCCCGGCGTGCTGGCCATCGAGAAGCTGCACGTCAGAAAGGTGGGCATGGGCTACCAGGTCACGGTGCACGTGCAGACCGCGCCGACGACGCCGCTCGACGAGGCGCACGCGTTGGGCGGGCGCGTGAAGCACGCCGTGTGCAGCCAAGTGCCGAACGTGAGCTACGTGCTCGTGCACATGGAGCCGTACGACGGGGCGTAGTTGTTGGCTTCCGCCAGCGGGACATCACTGCGACAACGCGCCGAAATCCCCTTTTGTCCGTGCGGGCAGTTGGCCTTCGCACAATGATTCTCGTGCGAGTCATTGTCGTTTACTCCGTGGTCACCCATCGTGTGACGGATGAAAGTTGATCCCCCGAAGCACGCGAGAAACGCGAAATACGTCGAGCAGCGCAGCACGGACCGCCGCGAGGAATCGCGCGACGAGTCACGACCGGTGGGGATTCGCGCGTTTTGGAAAAGCCTCGGCCCCGGAATCGTCACGGGGGCGGCGGACGACGATCCGTCAGGCATCGCGACCTATTCGGTCGCCGGCGCGCAATACGGGACAACGCTGCTGTGGACGGCGCTGTTCACCTGGCCGCTGACGATCGCCGTTCAGACGATGTGCGCGCGCATCGGGATGGTGACGGGCCAGGGCATCGCGGGCGCGCTTCGCCACAAGTTCCCGCGACCGGTACTCTTCGCCGCAGCCGTCGCGCTGTTCGTCGCGAACACGATCAACGTCGGCGCGGACCTGACCGGCATGGCGGACGCCGCCGAATTGTTGACGGGAGTCAACTCGCATATTTGGGTGATCGTGCTCGGCGTCGCCATCGCCGCCGCGACGATCTACCTCCGATACGCGACTCTCGCGCGCGTGCTCAAGTGGCTGGCCCTGACGCTCGTCGCGTACGTCATCACGGCGCTGTACGCCGGCCCCACGTGGTCGGTCGTGGCGCACGATACGTTCGTGCCTCACATGCCGCGCGTCGGCGGCGCGTGGGCCACGCTGGTCGCCATCCTTGGCACGACCATCTCGCCGTACCTGTTCTTCTGGCAGGCGTCACAGGAAGTGGAAGAGGAGAAATCGCTCGGCCGGCGGCGCCTCGCCGACCGTGTGGGCGCGAAGCCGTACGAGATCGCGACGCGAGAGATCGACATCACGATCGGCACGTTCTTTTCGAACGCGGCGATGTTCTTCATCATTCTCGCCACGGCGCTCACGCTGCACCGCGCCGGCGTGACGAAACTGGAGACGTCGCGGCAAGTCGCCGAAGCCTTGACGCCGCTCGCCGGCCGCTTCGCGTCGCTCCTCTACACCATCGGTCTACTGGGCACGGGAGCGCTGGCGATTCCGACGCTCGCCGGTGCCGGGGCGTATGCGTTCGCCGAGATCTTTCGGTGGCGGCAGGGGATGGACGAGCCGTACAACCGCGCACCGGGGTTCTACGCGGCGTTCATCTGCTCCATCGGTATCGGCATCGGGCTCAATTTCGCCGGAGTGAATCCGGTGGCGGCGCTCTATTGGACGGCCGTGATCAACGGTGTGCTCGCACCGTTCCTGCTGGTCGGCATTCTCATTGCCGCGTCCGATCGAAAGTTGATGGCCGGCCAGCCGAGCTCCCTGGGTGGCCGCATCGTGGTTGGAGCGACGACGATCGTGATGTTCGCCGCGGCGATCGGGATGTTCGTCGTGCATTGACGGTGCCGGCGGATGACTGCGGACACGTGCTGACCGCACAACGCGCGTGTCGGCCCTTCTCGGCGTTGGCTGCAGTTCGGTTAGATCACTGTCTCACTTTCCCGAATTCGCCAGACACAGCCCCACCTTGAACGGCGGCAGCGCCGCATCCTCGCGCCTGAGATCCGCATGTGCCGAGTCCTCCATTGGCGCGAGCACAATCTTCCCGTTGTCGCCCACGTGGAACTGCGTGCCGTAGATCTGCTTCCGGCCCCACACGAGGCGGAGATGATCCTCGAACGTCGCGACATCCACCGCCGGCGATTCCGCAGGGCCGGCTTCCATCATCCGGTGCAACACCGCGCGCGCGAAGCCCGTATCGCGCTGCGCGAGGAGATACACGGCGTGCGTGCCCGCCGCGCCGACCACACTCTTCGTGGGCCAGGTCGAGCCGCGCGCGGCCGCGAGCTTCTCGAGCTCCGCGACCATTTTGTCGGCGGTCGGCCCCAACGCCGGTTCGCGTCCGGCCACTTGCACGCCGAACTGCACCGGCGCCTGGAGCGGCGCGGCGATGCCCGCGGCCTGGAGCAGCGCGGTGCGCAACGTGTCGTTGGTCCAGTCGTGCTTCGAGTCGTCGAACCACTCCGCCTGTCGCTTCACCCACGCATCGGTGGCGCGCACCGCGCAGCTCACGCTCTTTGCACCTTTCGCGCGCTGCGCGGCGGCAAGCGCCGGGAGGACTGCGAGCGCCGCGAGAACGGAGAGCTGTCGTGTGAATCGCATGGTCACTTGGCCGTCGGCGTGACGGTGAAGTCGTCGAACTCGATCATGCTGTCGGTCTTCGACCAGACGCCGATCATGCCGGACACCGGCTCGGGCAGTGTGTACTCGAGCATCAGCTTGTCGTCGAGATACCCGGTGAGTGCGGTGCCGTGCACGCTGATCTTGAGCGTATGCCAGGTGCCGAGCTCCAACGCCGCGAGATCGGGCGCGCGCTTGACGAATTTGCGGACGCCCTTGTTGAAGGTCCACAGGACGACGTTGTCCTCGGTGCCGTTGTAGCGCACCGTGAGGTAGTCGCCGTTCGGCTTCACGTTGAAGAGGATGCCGGCGCAGCGGTCGAGCGCGCCGCCGACCATCTGGAAACGCACCGAGACGTCGCCGTTCTCGAAGTCGTCGAGTCCTTTGTAGACGGCGATCGGAAAGTACGCGAATGCCTTCACGCTCTCGATGAATTCCTCGTTGCGCGCGCCGTACAGCGCGCGCGCCTTGTCGGCCAGGCCGCCGGCGGGCTGGCCGCGCTTCCAGACGCGTCCGTCGATGAATAGCACGTTGCGCGGTCCATCCTTGGAGATCACCCAGCTTCCGACCATGGGCGCGAAGCTCTTCGGCTCATGCCCCGGCGTCTCGCCGGCGAACGTGACCTTCTTCGTCTGCGCCGACAGCGTCCCCGCGAGACACAGCAACGCCAGCAAGACCAGCGGCCTCTCTCTCATATCTATTCTCCAACAATTTGAAGGCGCCGCACCCGCGTGCGACGCGCCCACCACCACGCGGCCAGCACGATGGCCGGCCAGAAGACGAAGAAGACCCACGGCGCAAGCGTGACGTGCGCCGCCAACGGATACCCCGGATACGGAGATTCGTCCGCAGCCGCGGGCGCCGGCCGGCCCGCGAGGCGGTAGATCGTCTCGAGCACGATCGGCTCGGTCGTCGAACGCGTCATCTCGCGCTTGCCGCCGAGGTCGTACCACACTTCACCATAGTGATCGTTTGGGCGCTCGAACAGACCGCTCCTGCTGTTCGCCGCGTAGCTCACGCTTACCGACCGCATGGTGCGCCGCAGCTTGGCAAGCACGCCGCGCTCGAGGTCCGTGAGGCGTGGATCTTCCGCGGCCAGATAGACAGTGACGCGCAACGGCTGCCGGATGTCGCGCAGCGCAAGCTCGTCGGCGCGCGGAAACGAATTGCGGCGGTCCTCACTCACGTCGCGCGTGGCGCGCATGCGGCCGAACAGCGCGCACATCACGCCAACCGTGACAACGACGCCGGCGAGCCGCGCGACGCGAACACCCGTGCGCTGCCCTTCGTCGAGCCAGACGGCCGCAATGGCGAGGCCGCCAATTCCCAGCGTCAACATGATCAACACCGTCGCGACACGAAGCTCCCCATGCTCGAACACACGCAACGCCGCCGACGGCGTGTACTCGGCGATCGCCGACAACACACCGCCGCGTGCCGCCGCGACATAGTCGAGCGCCCAGGTGCCGAGCGTCACGGTGAGCGCAATGATCGCCGCGCTGGCGGCGCTCGCGGCGAGCGACGCGGCCGCCGCGCTGACGCCAATCGTCAACACGCCGCGCAAGAGGTGGCCGAGCACCACGGTGAAAACCTCGGGCGCATAGAGATGGCCGCCGAGCTCGTGCCAGCGAATCATCGCGCCGGCGCCGGCCAGCCCGGCGATGATCCACGCGAAGAAGAGCGCGATCGCTTTCGCGGCGATCGTCGCGCCGAATGGTGCCGGCCCCTGAAGCGTGAGCGCGAGCTCGCCGGTCTGCTTCTCGAGGGCGATCAGCCGAATGACGACGAACGGAAAGAGCAGCGTCGCCGCGATGTCGTACGCGCCGAGCGTGGGCACGACGATGCCCTCCAGCGGACTCAATCCCTGCGCGAGCGCCGACGGTCCGCCGCCAATTCCACTTGCTTCGGCGTACAGGTTCACCGACGTGATGAAGGCGTGCCCCACGAGTGCGCCGACGACGACGAGGAGCAGCCAGTACGCACGCGACGACGCGAGCTCCCGCATTTCCTTCTCGAGCAGCCAGCGCCACGTGGTGCGGTGGCTACGTGAGCGCAAGGAACACCTCCTCGAGACCGCCGTCGCTCACGCCGGCTTTCGCGCGCAATTCGGCGAGCGTTCCCTCGCCGGCGACGTAGCCGCCGCTCAACAGCACGAATCGGTCGCAGATGCGCGCCGCGTCGCCGAGTTGGTGGATCGACAAGAACAGCGTGCGGCGCTTGGCGGCGTGGTGTCGCAAGACCTCCATCACGTCGCGCGTCTGCCGCAGGTCGAGACCGTCGAAGGGCTCGTCGAGCATCAGCAGCGGTTGTGGCGTGAGCAGCCCAACGGCCAGCAGCACGCGACGGTGCTCTCCCTTCGAGAGCTCTCCGAGCCGCGCGCGAAGCAGCGGACCGAGGCCGAGCAACTCGACGACTTCGACGTGTGCCGCGGCCGTCGCGCCGTGGAGGCCCGCGACGAAGCGCAGCACCCAATCGACCGACTGGTCGGGCCAGGGCTGAATGCCGTCGGGCACGAAGTAGAGATGCCGCTTTCGCTCGTGCGGCTCCACGGCGCGATCGTCGATCGACACCGTGCCGAGCGTGGAGGGCGTGACGCCGGCGAAGCACTGAAAGAGCGTCGTCTTTCCCGAGCCGTTCGGGCCAATCAACCCGAGAATCTCACCTGGGCGGACCGAAAAGCTCGCGCCACGCAGAGCCCAAAAGGACCCGAAGCGTTTCGACAGGTTCTCGACCCGGATGATGGCGGAAGGCCCGGCGCCGGCACCAGCTTCGGCGCGCGGCACGGGCTGCGGCAAGGCCATGGAGGGGTATTCTCGTCGGGGACCGCGCTCGAGGCAATGGCGAAAATGTCAGCGGGCTGACAGGTTCGAGCGTATTAATTCACACGGTTGCCCACAACCGCGCCACTCCTTTACCAACCCGAGACAGATCATAATGATGTCATCGCTGGTCCGACATCTGGCACGCGTCGCATCGATCGCGGGCCTCGCAACCGCTCTGACGCTCGTCGCAGCCTCCGTCGCCATCGCACAAAAGGGCGGCAATATCCGCGGCACGGTCACGAACGCGCAGACGCACGCGCCGATTCTCGGCGCACGCGTCGCCATCGCGAATCCTGAGCGCGTCGCGATCACGGACGATCACGGCACGTACGTCCTGCGCGAGTTGCCCGCCGGCACGTACGTCGTGATGACGAGCGCGATCGGTCGGAAGCCGGACAGCAGCAGCGTATCCGTCTCCGCCGGCTCGACGGTGACGCGCGACGTGGTGATGAAGGAGGGCTCGCTGCTCCTGTCGAGCGTGATCGTGTCGGCAACGCGCTCTCCGGTCGAAGCCAGCAAGGTCGCGTCGACGGTGAACGTGCTGACGCCCGAGCAGGTTCGTCAAAGTCCGGCGCGCGAGTCGCAGGATCTTCTGCGCGAAATCTCCGCCGTCGAGCTGCCGCGCACGAGCAGTCTGGTGGGCGGCACGGCGCAGATCGTCTCGATCCGCGGCGTGGACGAAGGCCGCACGGCAGTGCTGTTCGACGGCATTCCGGTGAACGACGCGTGGGGCGAGTGGATCGACTGGGGGCGCATTCCAAAGGTGATGCTCGATCGCGTGGAAGTCGTGGAGGGCGGCACGTCGAGCCTGTACGGCAACGGCGCGATGGGCGGAGCGATTTCGTTCTTCTCGCGCCCACTCTCGCCGGGCGCCATGACCATGACGCTCGACGGCGGCAGCCGCGACGCGCGTCACGGCGCCATCTCGGCGGGGGTTCCGATCTACGGCGCGCTGTCGGCGAACGTAGTCGGCGACTATCAGCAGGGCGGCGGCTACAACCTGATCGATCCGGCAAAGGCCGGCGCGGTCGACGTCGTGTCGCAGGTGATCCAGCGCAACGCGTATCTCCGCCTCAACTACGCGCCGTCCGCGAATTGGTCGGCGTTCGTCACCGGCCACGAGTTCGGCGACTCGCGCAACACCGGCACGCCGCTGTCGTTCGCCAACCGCGACCAGCAGAACTTCGACCTGGGGCTCAACTACGGCGCGTACACCACGGGCTTCCTGTCGCTCCGCGCGTTCGACGGACGGCAGACCGAAGCGCAGCGCTCGACGGCCATTCGCGCCGGGGGCCGCGCCGCTGAAGACAGCAGCCTCACCGCGACGATCCCCAGCCACGATTGGGGCGGCTCGGCGCAGTGGACGCGCAGCAACACATGGATGCTCGAGTCGTTCAGTGTGGGCGGCGACTTCCGCCACTACCAGGGCGACTTTAATGAAGTGGACTTCAACACGACCTGCCCGGGCGTGAACTGCGGCAAGCTCGCGCGTACGGTGTCGAGTGGCGGATCGCAGAACCTGAGCGGCGCGTTCATCCAGGCGATCGCGGCGCCGATCGCACCGCTGCGCATCGAGCTGAGCGCGCGCGTGGATCGCTGGGACAACAACAACGGCCATTCGCTCGACGTCACTCCAACGGCGACGTCGAACGTCACGAACACGAAGAGCTACGGCGACAGCAGCAAGACGGCGTTCTCCCCGCGCGTGGGCCTGCGCTATCAGCTCTTTTCGTCGCTGTCGCTCCACGCGGCCTACTACCGCGCCTTCCGCGCGCCGAACCTCGCCGAGCTGTATCGCAAGCAGGTGAGCTCCACGTCGATCACGATCCCGAATCCGTATCTCGCGGCGGAGAATGCCGAGGGGCGCGAAGCGGGCTTCGACTGGCAACCGATCGACTGGATTCAGTTCAAGGGCACCTGGTACGTGGCGGACTACAACAACTTCAACGTGCCGACGAACCTCACCGCCACGTCGACCCCGCCGCGTCCGGCCGACTGCGGCACGGTGACGACCTGCCGCACGCGCCTCAACGTCAATAAGTCGCGCAGTGAAGGCGGCGAGGCGTACGTCGCGGTACATCCGATCCAGCAGCTCTTCCTGAGCGGCAGCGTGAATTACGACGACGACCGCCAGCAGAGCGGACTCCCGGCCGGGACGACCGACAACACCAAGCCGCACATCAACCGCGTACCGTCGCCCAAGCAGACGCTACGCGGTACGTACTCGTCGGCGATGTTCGGCGACTGGACGGCGCTCTACCGCCACGAAGGACACACGACGACGCTGCAGGGCGTGTGGCTCGATCCGTTCACCGTTGTCGACGCGAACGTGCAGCGAGAGATCGTGCCGGGCGTGCGCGGATTCGTGTCGGTGGAGAACATCGGCGACAAGAAGTATCAGATCAATCTGTCGGCGGCGGGACCGGCCGGCATTGCATCGATCGGCATGCCGCGCACCGTTCGAGTGGGCGTCGAGGCGTATCGGTACTAAGACACCGCTCCTTCCACGCCGAGCATCTCGCCCGAGGGAGCTCGCACGCCGCGCAAGAACTCGTACGTCCGCGCCCCGACCATCGCCGCCGTGATTGGCGCGGCCCAGTAGATCCAGTGCGCACGCCACGCGCCGCCAACGATCGCCGGCCCGAGCGAGCGAGCCGGATTCATCGAGGCGCCGGTGAGCGGGCCGCCCATCATCGCGCAAAAGCCGACCGTCAGTCCCACAGCGATCGCGGCGAATCCGCTGGCCACGCGCTCGTCGGTGGCGACCGCCATGATCACGAACATGAGCGCGAACGACAACAGCCATTCCACGGCGAACGCCGCGCCGACGGACACGGCCGGCAGTGTCGCACCCATGCCGCCAACGTTGCCGATCGCGGCGCGCAAGGCGAGCGATGCCGCCACGGCGCCGATGCACTGCGCCGCGATGTACGGCGCGACCTCGCGCGCCGGAAAGCGGCGCGCCGACCAGAACCCAAGCGTCACGGCGGGATTCAAGTGTGCGCCGGAGAGGTGTCCCGTGGCGTAGATCATCGCGATGACGACGAACGCAAACGAGAGCGAGACGCCCGCGTGGCCGATCGCGCCGCGGGAGAACGCGTCGACCATCGCCGCGCCCGGTCCGATCAGCACGAGAAAGAACGTTCCGATCGCCTCGGCGATCCATCGCCGTACGTCGCTACGCTCGGTAGTCACGACGCGCCGCCCGCACGAAGGAAGTCGGCGAGCTCGTTCGGCAGCTCGCTGTCGGCGATCGCGCTTGCCGCGGCTTCGACGTCGTATTCCACGCGCACGAGCTCCGACCCTCCGCCGTCTTCGCCGACGTCGAGCAGGAAGTAGCCCGCACGGGGGTCGCGATCCTTGGGACGGCCGACACTTCCGGTATTCAGGAACACCACACCGCCGACGATGCGCTGCCACGGCACGTGCGTGTGCCCGAACGCAACGACGTCGCCGACGCGGGCGCCGAGCGACGCGCCCATCTTCGCCAGGAAATCGTCGGAGCGATCGGCGCCGACGTACACCGTGTTCAGTGCATGGTTGCCGTGCACCAGCGTGACCGTCGGGCCCGCGGTGTGACCGCCGAGCGGACGGATGTCGATGCGAAAGGGCAGCGCGGCGAGGAAGGTCTTCGTCTGAGGGCTGACATGCTGCCGCGTCCACGCATACGAGAGATGCGAGAGCTCTTCCTGCTTCGCATCCTCGTAGCGGCAGCCACAATGCTTGTAGTCCGTTGCCACCGTGGAGTCGTAGTTGCCTGCGACGCCGGGTATGTGCTCGGAGGCGATGCGCTCGACGACTTCATTCGGCCACGGCGCGTACCCGACCAGATCGCCGAGGTGATAGATGGCGTCGACGTCGCGGGTTCGGATGTCGCGGAGGACCGCGTCGAGGGCGGGCAGGTTCGCGTGGATGTCGGAGATGAGCGCGTACCGCATCACTGCGCCGGCGGCGAGCAGCACTCAGGGCCGCAGCACGTTTCGCCCTGCACCGTCATTGCCTGGAGCGGCTTCTTCGCGCGCACGAACGCGCTGATGAACTTTCCGTCGATCTCGCGCGCAAACGTGTCGGGATCGAGCCCGGAGCCGATGAGAAACGCGGATGCGTCGGCTGCGGTGTAGACGCGCGTTGGCTCGACGTCGACGCCGCGAAAGCCAGCGTCGGCGAGCAGGTCTCGATATTCCGTCTCCTCGAGCGCGCCGGCGACGCAGCCCATCCACAGCTCCATGTTGCGGCGCACCGCGCTTGGCACCTCTCCGCGTACGACCACGTCGGACACGGCGAAGCGGCCGCCCGGTCGGAGGACGCGGAACGCCTCGCGCAGCACCCGCGCCTTGTCGGCGGAAAGGTTGATCACGCAGTTGGAGATGATGACGTCGACGGAGTTGTCGGGGAGTGGAATCTGCTCGATTTCGCCCTTGAGAAACTCGACGTTCGCCGCGCCGGCCTTGCGCTTGTTCTCATTGGCGAGCGCCAGCATCTCGTCGGTCATGTCGAGCCCGTAGACCTTGCCGGCAGGTCCGACGCGCTTCGCCGACAGCAACACGTCGATGCCGCCGCCGGAGCCGAGGTCGAGCACCGTCTCGCCTTCGAGTAGTTGGGCGAGCGCCGTGGGATTTCCGCAGCCGAGCGACGCGAGCAGCGCTTCGGCGGGGACGCCGGACTTCTGGCCTTCGTCGTAGAGGTTGGACGTGATCGGATCCCACGCCTCGGTGGTCGCGCCGCAGCAGGCGCTCGACCCGCAACACGAGGCGTCGGTCGCGCCTTCGGTGACTCGCAAGGCGGCCTGTCCGTATTTCTCTTTTACGCTGGCTTTGACGTCGGTCATGGTATTCTCCATCGAGATTTCTTGATGAATTAGAGAAATGGGAAGACGGTCAACAGCAGTCCGAGCGCGTCGGCAAGCGGCGCGCCGTGGGCTCGAGCGCGCCGAGGATGCCGCGCGCCTCGGCGACGGCGACGGCGTTGAGCGAGTAGTAGATCCAGCGCCCTTCACGGCGGCCGGAGATGATGCCGGCGTCGCTCAATGTTTTCAGGTGCCAGGACAGCCGCGATTGCGCCATGTCGAGGTCGTCCATCAGGTCGCAGACGCACCGCTCGCCGTGAAGGAGCAGGGCGACGACCTCGAGGCGGATCTCGTCCGACAGCGCGTGGAAGAGCGCGGCGGCGCGAGCGGTATCGAGGCGAGCAACAGTAGCGGGCATGGATGAAATTGTAACAGGATTTATTGATGGGTCAAGGCATGCAATTGATCCAGCGGTTGGTTAGGCCTAACGGGCTAGCGCGAGGACGGACTAGATCAAAACGGAAGCAGCCTGATTCCAAACCCACCGCCGTCGCGCGTCACGACCATCGTCGCCTTTTTCAACAGCTTCCGGTCGACCCAGTTGTTCGGATGCGCATGGCTGTACCCGACCACTTTCTGTCCGGAGAACACGCCGAGGAAGACGCCCATCGCGATGTCGCTCGTCCAATGCTCGTCCAGATACATGCGCGCGAGCGACGGCGCGGTGGCGGCGACGTACAACATCGGTGTGAGAATCTCACGGTTGGGCGTGTGCCGATAGCGCATCTCTTGCGCGAGCGCGGTGGCAGCGGCGAAGCTCGCCATGGCGTGCATCGACGGATACGACCGATAGTTGAAGCTCGTGAACCCGTGCAACAACTGGAATTCGCGCGGATCGGCGTCGCGCACTTCGCCCGAGTCGTCGAGCACGTATGGACGCGCCCGTCCGAGGGCGCCGCGGACGACTTGAATGAACATCGCCGCCGACGCGACCGACTCCGTCGTGTGCAGCGCGACGTCGGCCGTCCCCTGATCGCGCGACCACCGCGCGACTGCCCACGTGGCTCCGCCGGTGATCATCAACACGGTCTCGGTCACGAGACTCCCACGCTTGGCCGCCGCGGTGAGGCCGGGGTGACGCTGATGAAACGCGGAATCGGTGAATGCGTGGGCGACGCGGACGTCGAGCGCGAACAGCCCCACGCTCGCGGCGCTGGCCGCGCCGATCAGCGCCATGTCCCGATGCGTGATCAGCACTCCCGAGCCCGGGCTGCCCGGTGTGCTCTGCGCCGAAGCCGGCGATGCACACCACGCGAACACGAATCCCAACGCGGCGAGCGCCGCGCGGACGGTCCTGCAACGCGTGACGGATACGATCACGAAGCGACCACCGGTGTCGGCCGCGCGCCGCGTGCGACGCGGCGCCGGCGGTTGCGATTGTAGAGGCCGACACACAACACGGCCACGAGAATTCCGGCGGTCCACCCGCCGATGACGTCCGTGGCCCAATGCGCGTCGAGGTACACGCGGCTGACGCCGATGAGAAGCGGGACGAGCACGCCGACGAGCATCGCAACCACGGGACCGATGATCTCTTCGCGCCAGTAGACGTACGCCAGCGTGCAACACACCGCCGCCGACGCGGTGGCATGGGCCGACGGAAACGAAAAGGTGTTTCCCTCGAACACGTGGCCGAGACCGGGCGGCCGCGGTCGCGCGTAGAGCCGCTTGGCGCTCTCGAAGAAGCCGATGGCCACCACGGGCGCCAGCAACACGCTCGCCGCCACGCGCCGGTGCCCTCGATACCAGAGGTACGCCGCGGCGATCACCGCCAGCAGATACATGGAGCGTGTGGCGCCGACGGTGCTGACCCAGATGAAGAACGTCACGAGCGACGGCACCTGGTGCGCGACGATCCAGTTCCGGATCGCGCCATCGAAGCCTGTCGTTTCGTGGGCGGCAACGTCTCCGCCGATCTTTGCGAACGCCAGCACGGCGGCGATACCGAGCAATACGACAGCCGCCCAGTTCCTGGAGAACTGGGCCAGCCACGCCTTCGACGAACCAGTCATGGATTCCTGCCACGCAGGATTCGGGCTCAGCCGCGGCGCGCGGGCTCGCGCCGGAGGCGACTTGATGACGGCGTTACGGGCTGAGTAGCTCGAGGAACTGGCTCAGCGCGCGGTGTGTGAGTCCCCACACCGTGTGCTCGCCGTGCTTGAAGACGTCGACTTCGGCGTCGCCCACGCCGCGGATGGGAACGAAGGCGCGACCCCATGCGGCCGTCTCGCGCACCGCAGCGAGCGGCACCCAGAATGCCTCCGCGACCTCGGGGCTCTCGACGGTCGTGACCTCCGGCTTCACCACGGCGACGAAGGGGCGGATGATCAGCGGGGGCAGCGTTGGTGAGCGCGGGCTGATGTCGTCGAGCGTGCCGAGGATGCGGCCGTCGCGCGCGAGATCGATGCCTGTCTCCTCCCACGTTTCGCGAATCGCCGTCTGTTCGAGATCGCGGTCGCCGGGATCCATTCGCCCGCCAGGACACGCGATGTGGCCGCTCCACGGATCCTGCTCCATTTCTGCGCGCTTGATCAAGAGCAGCTCCGGCTCGCCGCTCTCGGTGGGACGGAGCACGAGCGCGATCGCGGCGAAGCGCTTGATGCCGTCCGTCTCGATGGTCCGGCCAGATTGCGCAGCGAGTCGCAGCGCGAGCCGCGCGACGTCGGGATGGGTGAGCAGCGCGTCGAGCGTCGTCACAGATTACTCGACGTCGCCGCCGGCCTCCGCCCAGGCGCGAAAGCCGCCGGCCATCGACGCCACGTCGGTGTAGCCCATCGCCTGCATCGTGTCGGCCGCGAACGCCGAACGATTGCCCGACGCGCAGTAGATCACGACGTGCGCGTCGCGTGGAATCACCGCTTCGACTTTCGTCTCGAGGTTTCCGCGCGAGATGTGGAGCGTGCCGGGAATCTTGCCCAGGTTCACTTCCTGGAGATCGCGCACGTCGAGAAGCGTGAGCGGCTGACCGCTTTTCTGCATCTCCATCACCTGGGCGACGGTGACTTCCTTGATGCGCGCCTTCGCTTCGGTGATGAGGTCGAGTCCGGTTTTCATTCGATGGGGATTGAGTGCGCGCGACAATGGCGGGATGACAATCTAGCGCGGGATGACATCGAGTGTCCGTCGATCGGCATCCAGCTCCGCGATCGCGCCGAGGGGCACCGTCCACTGATTGGCGATGTGGCCGAGTGGAATGCCACTGATGCAGGGCACGGCGCAGCGGTCCGCCACTTCCAACAGCAGAGTCGCGAGCGGACGCTGTTCGCTCGACGGCTCGTCGGGCACGTCGGTGAACTGTCCGAACGCGATGCCGGCGACGCGAGCGAGCGCGCCGCTGAGTCGGAGCTGCGTGAGCATGCGATCGATGCGATACACCGACTCGTTGACGTCCTCGAGCACGAGGATGGCGCCGTCGAGCTGCTGCGCGTACGGCGTGCCGAGGAGCGACGTCACGAGTGCGAGGTTGCCACCCGCGAGTGGCCCTCGCGCCACGCCGTCGCGCAGCGCGACCGAGTCGGGCGCGTGACCGCACGGATTCACCCCGTCGACGAGCGCGGCGCGCAGCGAGGCGCGACTGAATTCCGTCAACGGCGCGCGCGCCGTAGGACCATGATAGGTGACGAGCTGCGCGCTGCGGCCGATCGCGGCGTGCAGCGCCGTGATGTCGGAATAGCCGATGAGCGCTTTCGTCGAGTGCCGCCACGCGCCGTAGTCGAGCTCGTCCAGCAGACGCATCGAACCGTATCCGCCGCGAATGCACCACACCGCGTCGATCGAATCGTCGGCGGCCGCGCGATTGAAATCGGCGAGACGGTGGGCGTCGCTTCCGGCGAGATAGCCGTCGCGCTCGAGCACGTGTTCACCGACGATGGGTTCCCAGCCGAGCGAGCGCGTGGTGTCGACAGCGTGCTGCAAATCCGATTCATCGCGCAGCGGCCCGGACGGCGCGACGAGGGCAACGCGTGAGCCCGGCACGAGCAAGTCAGGAACTCTCATGACGAGCACATACGCACAGCACCCCCGGGCTCGTCAACTCGACGCTTTTTGTTTTTGTGGCACTCTGCGTGCGAAAGAGGAGTTTGCACGCCGGCGGTACATTCGCGAAACACGCCGGCTCCAGACTCACGAAGTACGGAGGATCAACATGGCGGATCGCCAGAACAACCAGGGCAACAGCGGCATGAGCGGTTCCACGAGTGGATCGACGAGTGGATCGAGCGGCGGCTCGCGCGACAACAGCATGAGCGACCCCTCGTCCTCGGACAACCTCGGTTCGCGCAGCGGCTCGTCGTCGAGCTCGCAGCAAGGCGACGGACAGAGCGATTCGAGCAAGACCGGCAAGACCGCTAGCACGGGAAACACCGGAAACACCGGCAACACCGGAAACGCCAGCAGCACTGGCAATACCGGCAATACCGGCGGCCGTACCGACCGGCAGAGCGACGATCTCGGCAACTCGTCGAATCGCGGCGGGATGGGCGATCAGTCGAGCGGCAGCAGCGGAGCGGGCGGCATGAAGGGCTCGTCGGGCTCGAGCGGCTCGTCGGGCAGCTCCGGCTCGTCGGGCGGATCGTCAGGTGGCTCCGGCTCGTCGGGTGGTTCTGGTTCGTCGGGTGGCTCGGGCTCCTCGGGGACGAGCGGCAACAACCCGCGCTGAGCTTCTCGCCGTTCCGGTTCGCAACGCGCGCCAAAGCTGAATAGCTTTGGCGCGTGTCGCTTACTTCCCGGGTTCTTCTCGCGCTCGTCGCCGGCATCGGCATCGGCCTCGTCCTGAGCGCGACGGACCCGACCGCGGCTCGAATGGCCATCGCCGTCGTCGAGCCCGTCGGCACGCTGTTCGTGAACGCGATTCGCATGACGGTGCTTCCGCTCGTCTTCGCGAGTCTTGTCGTCGGCATCGCGACGTCGAGCAGCGGCTCCGTCGTGGCACGCATCGGTGGACGCGGCATCGTCGTATTCGTGCTGCTGCTCACGGCGTCGGGTGCCGTAGGCGCGCTCGTGGCGCCACCGATGCTGTCGCACGTATCGGCAGACCCGGCCGCATTAGCCAGCGTTCGCGCGTCGGCGGCGTCGGCCAGCGCGGGCGCCTTGTCCACCGCGGCTGTGCAGACACCGTCCGAGTGGCTCGTCTCGCTCGTGCCCGCCAACGCATTTCGCGCGGCCGTCGACGGCGCGATGCTTCCGCTCATCGTCTTCGCGCTCGTGCTCGGCCTCGCCCTCGTCTCCATTCCCGATTCCGCGGCGCGCGAACGAACGGTGATGGTGTTCCGCGCCGTCTCGGAGTCGATGTTGGTGCTCGTGCGCTGGCTGCTCGTCGTCGCGCCGATCGGCGTGTTCGCGCTCGCGCTGCCGCTCGTCGCCCGGCTGGGTCTGTCCGCGGTCGGCGCGCTGGCGACGTACGTCGCGCTGGTGTCGATCGCGGCGATCGTGTTCATCGTGCTCGTGCTCTATCCGTCCGCGGCATGGTTCGGCGGCATCTCGCTGCGAGACTTCGCGCGCGCCGCGGCGCCGGCGCAGGCGGTCGCGTTCTCGTCGCGGTCGTCGCTCGCCGCGCTGCCGGCGCTCATCGAAACCGCGCGCACGCGGCTGCACCTTCCGGAAGAGATCACCGGATTTTTTCTGCCGCTCGCCACCGCGGTCTTTCGCGTCGGTGCCGCGCTCGGCCTCACGACGGGCGCCGTCTTCATCGCTCGGCTCTACGGCATCAGCATCAGCGGGTCGCAGCTCGTGACCATCGTCGCCACGGCGATCATCACGAGCTTCAGCATTCCGGGAATTCCCGGCGGATCGATCATCGCCATGGTCCCCGTGCTGACAGCCGTCGGTCTTCCGGTCGAAGGCATCGGCATTCTGCTGGGCGTCGACACGATTCCCGATCTCTTTCGCACCACCGCGAACGTCACCGGCCAGCTCGCGGCGGCGACGATCGTTGCCCGTGGGTCGCGCGCATCGCAGGTAGCTTCGGCCGACAGCACGACCGAGCCGTGACGTCGCTCGCGGTACCGCTGCTCTGGTCGTTGCCGTGGGTCGTGCCGCCGATTGCGGCCGCCATGCGATCACGCCGCTCTCGCGCGCTCGACGAATTTTCCGCGGTCGTTCCCGATCCGGCGCCGCCCGTGTCCGTGATCATTCCGGCGCGAAACGAGCGGCGTAACATCGAGCGCTGCGTGCGGTCGGTGCTGGCGTCTCGCTATCCGGCGCTCGAGGTGATCGTCGTGGACGATCATTCCACCGACGGCACGGGCGAGATCGCGGGGGACATTGCGCGCGGCGACGCGCGTCTTCGCGTCGTACCCGCTCCCGACCTTCCCGCCGGCTGGTTCGGCAAACAATGGGCATGTGCGACCGGCGCGGCCGAGGCCCGCGGCGAGCTGCTCCTCTTCACGGATGCCGATACGCGGCACGGGGACGATCTGCTTCCGCGCGCCGTGAACGCCATGCGCGCGCGCGGCGCCGACCTGTTCACGATTGCCGGCCACCAGGAGACACACAGCTTCTGGGAACGCGTCATCCAGCCGCAGCTCTTCGCGCTGCTGTCGATTCGCTACGGCGGCACCGAGCATGTGAACGACGCCAAGCGCCCGGCCGACGTGATCGCCAACGGCCAGTACATCTTGGTGCGCCGTGACGCGTACGACGCGATCGGCGGCCACGCCTTGGTGCGGGATCAGGTGGCCGAGGATCTGGCGCTGGCGCAGGAATTCTTTCGCGCCGGCCGCCGCGTGGTGTTGATGCTCGCGATGCGCCAGTTCTCGACACACATGTACGCCTCGCTCGGTGAGATCGTTCGCGGATGGCGGAAGAACATCTACGCCGGCGGCCGCAACGCGATGCTCGGCGGCGCGGCCGGCCGACTCGCCTATCCGTTCGTGCTCATCGCGTTGCCGCTCACGGGCCTCCTGCCTCCGCTCGCGTTGGTACTCAGCGCGGCGGGAGTGTTGTCGGATGCGTGGATGCTCTGGTCGGCGGTGGTGGTCGCGGTGGCGCTGCTGTTTTGGATCGCGGTGTACCGGTTCATTGGGGAGCCGGTGTGGTATGCGCTGCTATATCCGCTCGGGCTGGCGATGCTTGGGTACATCGCCGTGGGAGCGGTAGTGAAGGGGCGGAAGGTGGAGTGGAAGGAGAGGAAGTATCTCAGCTCGTAGGTATTCGATCGAGCTAGCTGCCTCTACGAAAACGCCGTCCAGTACACCACCAGCGAGCATCTCGCACTCGGCGAGTCTCCCCCTCCGAACGTCCGGCTCTGCCGAATGTTCTCGACCCAGACGTACCGCGCGTACTCCGGTGGCGCGTCGCTCGGCGAGGCGTAGATCTCGACGGCGATGAGCTCGGTCGCGTAGCGCGGCAACGGGTTCGTCAACGCGAGCGGCCGGCCGTTGATGAGCGCATTCAAACAGCGCGCGCCTTTCGTGGCGAGCGGAATGGGCTTTTCGCCCCACTGCGTCATGCGCATCTCCGTGCGAAAGCCCGCAACGCCGTCGAACACCTCGCCCAGCTCCACGGCGGCCTTGTCGGCGATGTCGTCGTCGGTCAGGTACAATCCCTTCCCGAACCGCCGGCGACAGTTGAATCCAGCGTACGTGATCGCGGGACAGACGCCGCGCTCCTGCACCACGACGCTGTCGAGCAGCGCCGGTCGTTGCTTGAGCTCGAACTTGAGATCGACGTGGCCGTTCTTCGACAGATCCGTCGTCATCTCGGCGGGCGTGAAACCCAGGCGTCGAACGCGCACGTGGTAAAATCCGCCGTCGAGCTTCACGAGCGTAAAATGACCGGTCGAGTCGGTCTGCGTGTGCGCCGGGTTGGGAGCCACGTTCACGCTCGCGCCGGCGATCGGACGGCCCTCGGGATCGAGCACGACGCCCGCGATCGTTCCGCCGGTCGCCTGGGCTGAGCCGATCGCCCGTAAGCCGAGCATTGCCGCGAGGGTGAGCAACGCCGTCTGTCGCATGACTCAACATACGGCGCGGAAAGCGGATGGCAATTGGAAAGGTGGTCGCTCGAACGTCGATCGGCGTTTTTTGATCGTGGACGCAACCGAGTGGTCGCGGTCCACGCGGCCGACCGTCGTACTCTCGGCGCGTGCGAACTTTACGTGCCGCAGCCGAGCTGCTCGCCGCTGCCGACTCGATCGATTCTCTGGCCCCACTCGCCCGGGCCATCGGTTGCGACGGTGATCCATCGCCGCTCGACGGGCACTCCCGGCGTGCCCTCGGTCTCGACGACGATGTCCTCGACGCTCGCGTCGCCGCCGGACGGGGCGCGCTGCGCGCACTGCTGCTCGTCGTTCCGGCGCGCGCTGCGCTTCGCGATCTCCTGCCGCGACTCGCCGCCCGACTGTCGACTCGCACGCCGCACGTGCTGTGGATGGTCATCATCACGCAACGCGAGACGGGAGCGCTCGCCTTGGCAGCGTGGACCGATCACCGCCGCCCGCCGCGCGTCACCGCGCTGCTCGCGAACCGAGCGACGCTCGTCGACAGCGACGCCGAGACACTTCGCGCACTCGGTGCGGTCGCGGCCGATCGCGATATTCTGACGCACACGCGCTGGGTCGAGATTCTCGGACGCGAGGCGCTCACGGTGCGCTTCTATCGCGCGCTGGAGCAGACCGTCGAGAAGATGGCCGAGTCGTCGAGCGTGGGATCGGCGGAAGTGCGGCGCGAGATCGCCCTGCTCAACGCGTCGCGTCTGCTCTTTCTGTCCTTTCTCGAGGCCAAGGGTTGGCTCGACGGCGACGGCGCCTTTCTCGCTCATCGGTTCGACGCGTCGATGCTCGCCGGCGGTCGATTCCACGAGCGCGTTCTACGCCCGTTGTTCTTCGGTACACTCAATACGCCGGTGCGCCGCCGCGCGCCGGCGGCGCACCGATTCGGCGCGATTCCATTTCTCAACGGTGGCTTGTTTACTCGAACGCCGGTGGAGCGCCGGCATCGGGGACTCGCCTTCTCCGACGAAGCATATGGCACACTGATCGCCGGCGTCTTCGGCCAGTACCGATTCACCGCGCGCGAGGAGACCGCAGGTTGGACCGAGGCCGCCGTCGACCCAGAGATGCTCGGCCGCGCGTTCGAGTCGCTCATGGCGCCGCCGGAGAGGCGGCGCACCGGCGCCTTCTTTACTCCGTTCGCGCTCGTCGAGCGCGTGGTCGGCGCGGGACTCGACGCGGCGCTGACGGACGATTCCGTGAGCGCGGTGAAGTCGCTCACCGTGCTCGATCCGGCGTGCGGCTCCGGCGCGTTTCTCGTTCACGTCCTCGAGCGCATCGCGAGCCGGCTGATGTCGGCGGGCGACACGCGTGACGTGAGCGTCGTGCGCCGCGAGGTGCTCACGCGCTCCGTCTTCGGCGTCGACGTCAATCCCACGGCGGTCTGGTTGTGTGAGCTGCGCCTCTGGCTGTCGGTGGTGATCGAGAGTGCGGAGACAAATCCCAACGCCGTTTCGCCGCTGCCGAATCTCGACCGGAACGTGCGCACGGGCGACGCACTGTCAGGCCGCGGGTTCGGCGACGCCGACATTCGCCTCGGCGGCGGCGCGGCTCTCCAGCGGTTGCGGCAGCGCTACGCCAACGCGAGCGGACCGCGAAAGGATTCGCTTGCGCGCGCACTCGACCGCGCAGAACGCACGCGTGCAATCGGTGCGCTCGAGGCGGAGCTGGCGACGATCGCCGGCCGGCGCCGCGATCTCGTGGTAGCGCGGCGCGGACGCGACCTGTTCGGCGAGCCCTATCGTCCGTCGCGCGACGAGCTGCTGAGCGCCGACGTACTTCGCCGGAAAGCGGCGTCGCTACGTGCGCTGCGCCGGCGGATCGCGGGCGGAGGTGCGCTGTCATTTTCGTTCGCCGTCCACTTCGCCGACGTCGCGTCGCGCGGCGGGTTCGGGCTCATCGTCGGCAATCCGCCGTGGGTGCGGATGCACCACATACCGCCGCAACAGCGCGCGGACTTCCGGCGCGACTACGAGGTGGCGCGAAACGCCGCGTGGGAAGTGGGTGCCGGGCCGTCGGGTGCGGGCCGCGGCTTCGCGGCACAGGTGGACGTTGCCGCGCTCTTCGTCGAGCGCTCCGTACGTCTGCTCGGGCCGAATGCCGCGCTGGCGCTGCTACTGCCCGTGAAGCTCTGGCAGTCGCTCGCCGGCGGTGGCGTGCGACGATTGCTGGCCGAGACTGCGCGCCTCCACTGCGTGGAGGATCATTCCGAGGCGCCGTCGGCGTTCGATGCCGCGGTGTATCCGTCGCTGATCGTGGCGCAGCGGAAGGGCAGCGAAAGAGCCGCGGCCACCGACTGCGTTCAAATGGCGGTGCATCACGCCGGTCACGCGCCCTTCACTTGGCAAGCGCGCGCGGGCTCACTCGCGCTCGACACGAGCCCCGGCGCGCCATGGCTTCTCCTTCCACCAGATGCGCGGCGTGCCTTCGACCATCTCCGCGACGCGGGACGCCCGCTCGCGCAAACGCCGTTTGGGCGTCCGCACCTCGGCGTGAAGTGCGGTTGCAACGAAGCGTTCATCGTCGAGCTGCTCGGCGTGCACGGCGATCTCGCCGACGTCCTCACGTCGGACGACAGGCGCGTCACCATCGAAAATGAGCTTCTGCGGCCGCTGCTCCGCGGCGAGCAGCTTCGCCGATGGCGCGTGCCTCGGAGTCCCGAGTACATCATCTGGACACACGATGATTCCGACGCGCCGCGCGCATCGCTTCCGCCGCACGCGGCGCGGTGGCTCGCTCGTTGGAAGCGCCGCCTCGAAGCGCGCACCGACTCGCGCCATCGCGCGCGGTGGTGGTCGCTCTTTCGCACCGAAAGCGCGCGAGCCGATCGGCCGCGCGTCGTGTGGGGCGATCTCGGGCATGAGCCCCGGGCCAGCGTGCTCGATGCAGGCGACCTCGCTGCGCCGCTCAACAGCTGCTACGTCGCGCGCTGCCCCACACTCGCCGACGCGCATGCGCTTGCCGCGCTGCTCAACGGCCCCTTGGCGCGCGCCTGGCTGAACGCGATCGCCGAGCCGGCGCGTGGAGGCTACCGGCGGTATCTCGGTTGGACGTTGTCGCTGCTTCCCATGCCCACCGACTGGGAGCGGGCGCGCGCCGTTCTCGCTCCGCTTGGGGAACGCGGCCGGCGCGGACAACCGCCGAGCGACAGCGAGCTATTCGACGCATCGCTCGACGCGTACGGTGTGCTACGAGATTGCGTCGCACCGCTCGTGGCGTGGCAGTGCCGGTGACGCAATCGACCGCCGCCTCCGCGCTCGCCGACGCGCGTCATCGCATCGCCGCCGCGATGCTCGAGACACGGGACGAAATGCCGCGCCGTCTCGGCGACGTAGAGCTGCGGCCACACCAGCGCACCGCCGCGACGCGCCTCGCGTCGCTCGTCGCCGCGCACGGCGGGGCGATGCTCGCCGAACCGGTTGGCGTCGGCAAGACGTACACAGCGCTCGCGGTTGCGGCACGACTTGGCGGGCGGTTGCTCGTCGTCGCGCCCGCGGCGTTGCGCGGCATGTGGAGCGCGGCGCTCGCGCGCTGCGGCGCGTCGGCGACCATCGTGAGCCACGAGTCGCTTAGCCGCGGAGCGCGACCGGCGACGTATCCCGACGTCGTCATCGTGGATGAAGCACATCGCCTGCGCGCGCAGGGAACGCGGCGCTACGCCGTCCTCGCGGAGCTGTGCCGAAGGTCGAAGCTGTTGCTCGTGACCGCGACACCCGTCCAGAATCGCACCGCCGATCTCGCGGCGCAGCTGGCGCTGTTCCTCGGCAGGCGCGCATGGCAGATGACCGAGGAGGAGTTGGCGGCGTACGTCGTGCGCGACTCGGCGGCCGACGTCGGTGTGAGACCGGCGCTCGTGGGTCCGCGACTCGTCGTGCTCGACGCCCACGACGATTGCCTCGAGCAAATCCTCGCGCTGCCGCCGCCTATCCCGGCGCGCGACGAAGGCCTCGCCGCGGCACTCACCAGCTACGGACTCATTCACCAGTGGACATCGAGCCGCGGCGCTCTCGAGCGCGCACTGCAACGGCGACGCGCCCGCGCGCTCGCGTTGACGAGCGCGCTCGAAGCAGGTCGCAGGCCGACACGCGCCGAGCTCTCGGCATGGACCCACGCCGACGACGCGCTGCAGCTCGCTTTTCCAGAGATCGTCGCCGAGGAAGCTCTCGACGGCGACGCGGAGGTCGGGGAGCTCCGCGCTTCTCTGGAGGCACACACGTCGGCGGTCGAGGGACTGCTCCTGCATCTGCGTGCGTCGCCCGATCCGGACATTGCACGGGCGAATGCGCTCCGGCGCATTCGCGCCGCGCATCCGGGCGAGCGAATCATCGCCTTCTGTCACTACGCCGAAACCGTCAATGCGCTTCGATCGAAGCTGGCACGTGACGCGGGGGTTGCGGCGCTCACAGCGCATGGCGCGCGCGTCGCGGGCGGTCGCGTCACTCGCGACGACGTGCTCAAGCAGTTCCTGGCTCGCGCGGATGGCGCCTCGATCGAGCGCGCCGGCGAGCGGATCGACCTGCTCATCACCACCGACCTGTTGAGCGAAGGGCTCAACCTCCAGGAAGCGTCGGTCGTGGTGCACCTCGATCTGCCGTGGAATCCGGCGCGGCTGGATCAGCGGGTGGGTCGCGCGCTGCGGCTAGGCTCCCGGCATCCGACGGTGACGGTGTACACCTTCGCCCCGCCGGCCGACGCCGAACGACTGCTTCGAGTCGAACGCCGCCTTCGCGAGAAGTTGAGCGTGGCGCAGCGAACGATCGGAATCGCGGGCCGGATACTTCCGTCGCCGTTGGCGATTCCTGCGGGAGAGCACGGAATGGCGGAGCAGGCGAGCGAGATCGAGACGGCGCTGCGCGGCTGGCTTCAGGCGGGCGCCGGGGGTTCATGGACTCGAGAGCCGATCGTGGCCGCGGTCGAATCCGAGCTGTGCGGCTTCCTCGCACTGGTGTGCGACGACGACGGAGCGCGCCTGCTCGCCGACGTCGGCGCGGGGATCGATGCCCGGGTAGCATCGATTCGCCGCGCCGTTGCTGCTTCCGACGGGCAGCCAGGAAAAGTGGACGAAGCGCGCGCCGCGAATGTGCTGCAGCAGCTCGCCACATGGCGCGCGGCGCGGGCCGGAGAGACGACGATCGACTTCCAGGCGGCCGCGTCCGCTCGCTCGCGGCGTGCAGCGCTCACCCGTGTGGCGCAGGCGCTCGAGCGCGCGCCACGCCACCAACGCTCGCTGCTCGCTCCTCTCGCCGACGCGGCGCGGGCCGTCGCAACGGCGCCGCTGGCCGAGGGCGCCGAGCGAATTCTCGAGACGCTCGTGCGGGCCGAGCTGCCCGACGAAGCCTGGCTGCGTTCCATCGCCACGTTCGGGGAATTGAACGCGCGCGAGCGGCCCGCGCCCGACCGTCACGGAGGTACCGCGCGTGTCGTCGCCCTCGTGCTGTTCGGACCAGCGGGGCCGCCCCTTTAGTCCGCGGCCGAGCGGCCGACACTCTTTAGTGCAAGACATGCACGTCGCCGTTTCCAGATCGTCCGCTCACGGAGTCCGCAGATGGACAACAACGCTGCCCCTTCACCTACGCCTGCTGAGTCACCGCGCCCCGAGCGCCCCGACTTGGATAGCTGGCGTGGGGATATCCGTGAGCAGCCGCCGCGCTGGCGTCGACGCCCGAAGTCCGAACAGGTCCGGAGTCTGTGGAACGCCACACGTCCTCTGTTGGCTCGCATCGGCGAAGGAAATAGCTGGAAGTAGCTCGTAGTTCGTAGCTCGTAGTTCGTAGCTGGTAGCTCGTCGCCAGTCGATTGTCGTGCGCGTTACCTTTCGGTACGCCGCGCGCCCATACGACGGCCCACGAGCTACGAGCTACTTCCTACGGGCTATATGCAATACACCAATCTCGGCCACACCGGACTCACCGTTTCGCGCATCTGCCTCGGCTGCATGAGCTACGGCAGCCCAGAGTGGCGTCCGTGGGTGTTGGACGAAGCCGCCGCGCAGCAGTTCTTCCGCGTCGCGCTCGACAACGGCATCACTTTCTTCGACACCGCCGACATGTATTCCATGGGCGTGAGCGAGGAAGTGACGGGCCGCGCGCTGCGCTCCATGGCGAAGCTCGACGAGATCGTCATCGCGACGAAGGTGTTCTTTCCAATGACCGACCGGCCCAACATGGGAGGGCTGTCGCGGAAGCACATCATCCAGGCGTGCGAGGACAGCCTGCGTCGGCTGGGAATCGAGACGATCGATCTCTACCAGATCCATCGCTTCGACGAGTCCACGCCGATCGACGAGACGCTGGCAGCGCTCGACCACCTCGTGCATCACGGCAAGGTGCGCTACATCGGCTCGAGCTCGACGCACGCATGGAAGCTCATGCAGGCACTGAGCATCTCGGAGCGGCAGGGATGGGCGCGGTTCGTCTCGATGCAGAACCACTACAACCTGCTCTATCGTGAAGAGGAGCGAGAGATGCTGCCGCTCTGTCACGACCAAGGCATCGGTGTCATTCCATGGTCACCGCTCGCACGCGGCGTGCTCACGCGTCCTCGCGAGAAGACCAAGGGCGAGACTACGCGGTCGACGAACGATCTACACGCTGACCGGCTCTACGCGCTCACCGATTGGGAGATCGTCGACGCCGTGGAGCGCATTGCCAAGGAGCGCGGCGTGCCGATGGCGCAGATCGGGCTGGCGTGGCTGCTGTCGAAGCGCGACGTCACGGCGCCGATCGTCGGCGCGACGAAGCTCAAGCACCTCGAGGACGCCATCGGCGCGCTGGACGTGACGCTGAGCGCCGACGAGATCCAGGCGCTCGAAGCGCCGTACACGCCCAAACCGGTGATGATGTAGCGACTCGTCCGGCGGCTAGTCCTCCAGCGCCGGCTCGTACTCTCCGGGAACGTGCGCGCGCTCGTGCTTGTCGAGCATGCGCACGCAGGTGTTCCAGCGCAGGATGGACTCGTCGTTGCCCGACGGCCGCATGCCTTCCGCTTTCTCGTACCACGTCATCGCCTGACGAAACCACTCGGCGGCGACGTCGGCTGAGCCGAGGGCGCCGCGCTGGAGCTGTGCGCGCGCCCGGCGCTCGCAGATGATGCCGGCGTAGTACACGCGCTCGTACTCGTCAGTGATCCGCGGGAGCACGGCACGCGCCCGGTGTAGCCCGTCGGACATCTCCTCGGCGAACTGGTCGGTGATCGACAGCAGAAGCGAGACGAGCGCCTCCTGGTTGGCCGGGTCGATCTCGAGCACGTCGAGGCAGATGCTCTCGGCCGCGGACGACTCGTTGAGCAAACGGTAGCGCTCGGCCTTTTGCAGCGCGGACGGGATACCTTCGCGCGTGATCGGCTTTAGCTCCATACGCACCTCTCTGGTTACCTGGATGACACGCCCCGTTCCGCTGCGTGACACGCGAATTACCCGTTCGCCTTCTTCCTCCGCGAATAGATCTTCACCAGCTTCCCGATCGGATCGAAAAATTCGTCGACCACCCGCTCCTTGAGCGGAATGATCGCGTTGTCGGTGATCGTGATGTGCTCGGGACACACCTTGGTGCAGCACTTCGTGATGTTGCACAGTCCGATGCCGTGCTCTTTCCGAAGCTCGGGTACGCGGTCCGCGGTGTCGAGCGGATGCATCTCCAGCGCCGCCGCGTAAACGAGAAAGCGCGGCCCGATGAACTCCTCGTGCTTGTGATGGTCGCGCAGGACGTGACAGACGTCCTGGCAGAGGAAGCACTCGATGCACTTCCGGAATTCCTGCACGCGATCCACGTCTGTCTGCTGCATGCGCCAGGTGCCGTCGGGCGCGTCAGGCGGACGGGGCGTGAACTTCTGGATCTTCTTCTTGACCTCGAAGTTCCACGACACGTCGGTGACGAGGTCGCGCATGTGCGGAAAGGCGCGCATCGGCTCGATCGTCACCGGCTTGTCGGCGTCGAGATCGGAGAGGCGCGTCATGCACATGAGCTTTGGCATGCCGTTGATCTCGGCCGAGCACGAGCCGCACTTGCCGGCCTTGCAGTTCCAGCGGACGGCGAGGTCGTTGGCCTGCGTCGCGGCGATCTCGTGGACGGCGTCGAGCACGACCATGCCTTCGACGACGTCCTGCTTGTACTCCACGAAGTCCCCCTTCCCCGCCTCGCCGCGCCAGATCTTGAATGAGCGGGTGGCGTGCTTGGCCGACGCATCCTGGGCCGCTTGCGCCGCCGTGAATGCGTCTTGTCCCTTCGCTCCCGCCGTCGGCATTGGACTCGACATTATTTCATCTCCTCGATGACGGCCGCGAGATGCTCCGGCATCGGTGGAATCGGTTCGCGTGAGAGCTCCATGCTGCCGTCCTTCCCCTTTGCCACGACGAAGTTGAACGTGGCGAACGCCGGGTCCTTGTCCGGATAGTCTTCGCGAAAGTGTCCGCCGCGGCTCTCCTTGCGCTCGATCGCGCAGCGGGTGATCGCCTCGGACACCGTGAGCAGGTTGTCGAGATCGAGCGCGGTGTGCCAACCGGGGTTGTACTCCCGGTTGCCCTTCACGCCCGCCTTGTCGGCGCGGTCCTTGAGCGACCCCAGCGCCTGGAGCGCAACGTCCATCTCAGCCTGGGCGCGCACGATGCCCACGTTGTCCTGCATCGTCTCCTGGAGCGCCTCCTGCACCTGATACGGGCCTTCGGCGCTCGCCGCGCGGTCGAATGGCGCGAGCGCACGGCGCGCCGCCGCATCCACCGCCGCGCTGTCGATGCTCACGGTGCCGTTCGACTTCGCGAACTTCGCCGCGTGCTCGCCGGCGCGTTTGCCGAACACGATGAGATCCGACAGCGAGTTGCCGCCGAGCCGGTTGGCGCCGTGCAACCCCGCGGCACACTCGCCGCAGGCGAACAGCCCCGGCACCGTCGACATCTGCGTATCGCCGTCGACGCGCACGCCGCCCATGATGTAGTGCGTCGTGGGGCCGATCTCCATCGGCTCCTTCGTGATGTCGATGCCCGCGAGCTGCATGAATTGATGATACATGCTCGGCAGCTTGCGCTTGATGTGCTCTTCGGCGTTGGGGAGCTTCTCCTTGATCCACGCGATGTCGAGGAACACTCCGCCGTGCGGCGAGCCGCGGCCACCGCGCACCTCGTTCACGATCATGCGCGCCACGTGATCGCGTGTCAGCAGCTCGGGCGGGCGGCGCGCGTCCTTGTCGCCCTGCGTATACCGCCACCCCTCCTCGGGAGTATCGGACGTCTGGGCTTTGTAGTTGTCGGGAATGTTGTCGAACATGAATCGCTTGCCATCACGATTCTTTAAAACCCCACCCTCGCCGCGCACCCCTTCCGTCACGAGGATGCCGCGCACGCTGGGCGGCCAGATCATCCCGGTGGGATGGAACTGGATGAACTCCATGTCCTGCAGCGCCGCGCCGGCGTGGTACGACAGCGCGTGGCCGTCGCCGGTGTATTCCCAACTGTTCGACGTGATCTTGTACGCGCGGCCGATGCCGCCCGTCGCCATCACCACGGCTTTCGCCTTGAACACGCGAAAACGACCGCGCTCGCGGTCGTAGGCCAACGCTCCCGCGATACGGTCGCCGTCTTTCAGCAACGTCAGCACGGTGACTTCCATGTGCACGTCGAGGCCTTGATGCACGCCATGGTCCTGCAGCGTGCGAATCAGCTCGAGCCCCGTGCGGTCGCCGACGTGCGCGAGCCGCGGATACCGGTGTCCACCGAAATTTCGCTGGAGAATGCGGCCGTCGGCCGTGCGATCGAACAGCGCGCCCCATCCCTCGAGCTCCTTCACGCGCTCCGGCGCTTCCTTGGCGTGGAGCTCGGCCATGCGCCAGTTGTTGAGGTACTGGCCGCCGCGCAGCGTGTCGGCGAAGTGCACGCGCCAGTTGTCGCGGTCGTCCACGTTGCCCATGGCGGCGGCCATGCCGCCTTCGGCCATCACCGTGTGCGCTTTGCCGAGCAGCGACTTGCAGACGAGACCCACGTTGGCGCCCTGCGCCGCCGCTTCGATCGCGGCGCGAAGGCCGGCGCCGCCCGCGCCGATGACGAGGACGTCGTGCTCGACCGTTTTGTATTCCGTCGGCGTGCTCACAGCAGCCTCCAGTCGTGCCACACACCCATTGAGCACATCCGCACGTAGAGGTCGGAAAAGGCGACGCCGATGAGACTCATCCACGCCCACTTCATGTGCCAGCGATTGAGGCAGCTCGAGCAGTCGTACGCCTTCTTGCGCACCGGATGCCGCGAGAGCTGGTCGAGAAACCCGCCCACGACGTGGCGCATGGAGTGGCAGCCGAGGGTGTAGCAGCTCAGCAGCACGACATTGACGGCGAGGACAATCGTCCCGACACCGATGCCGAAGTGCTTCACGCCCGGCACGTCCTCGAACCAGAGCGCCTTCCATACGTCGTGCGCGAGGAAGAAGAGAAAGAGCACCGCGACATACATGAAGTAGCGATGGATGTTCTGCATGATCAGCGGGAACGATCGCTCGCCGATGTAGCTGGAGCGCGGCTCGCCCACGGCGCAATTCGGTGGGTCGGCCCAGAACGCCTTATAGTAGGCGCCGCGATAGTAGTAACAGGTGAATCGAAACAGCCCGGGAAAGGGCAGGATGATCAGCGCCGGCGAAAAAGGCAGCAGGCCTGGCCACCAGCTCGGCTTTCCGCCGAACCATGCCGTGCGCGGATCGCCGAAAATCTCCGGCGAATAGAACGGCGAGAGATACGGCCCGTACGCGTAGTGCGCGTTTTGAAACGCCGCCCACGTCGCGTAGACGACGAACCCGCCGAGGATCACAAAGACGATAAGTGGCTGAAGCCACCATGCGTCGCGCCGCATCGTTCCACCAAAGCCTCGGTGAAGGAGCGGAAGCGGTGCATGAGCCATAGGAGCGGGGTTTAGGGTTTGAGGTCCGGGGGACAGGCGCGACTAATGGACCTCGCCCGAAGCCCCTCGTCAATGCTCCGGGAGGAGGAAAGTGAACGAGTAGTCGATGAGTTGGGCAACGGCACAGCCGTGGATTGTCGCCGGAGTGAAGCGCTGCAGCGGGAGGGCCGTGATTGCCGCGCGAACGAAGGGGAGCGAGGTGGCGCGTACGATCTCGATCGTCTCGAGGGCCGGCGCGCCTGAACGATCGACCACGAACCGCAACACCACCTGCCCGGTGGTCACGCTGTCGCGCTTCGCCTCCTCGGGAAAGGTCGCCGCCGGGTTGGCGCGTTCAGGCACGGCGTCGACGACCGGCATGCGCGGGAAGTAGCCGGCGGTCAGGCGGCGCGCGCCCTGCATCGAGTCGGTCGCGAAGCGGACTTCGAGCGTCATCGAGTCGTCGTGGTCGGGTGGAACGAGCAGGTCGGGAATGAACGCCACGTCGTGAATGGCGACGACGGCCGCGGAGTCGAACCCCGGCATGAGCGACGCCCTCGCCGTTCGTGCCGACGTGACCGCGCCCTGTGCATTCGCCGTGAACCTATAGATCCCGCTCAAGGTGGGGGCGCGCAGCTCGCCCGTTGTGTCGGCGCCGAGCTGGCGGAGGGTTCTCATGCGCGGGGGTCCGGTGAACACCGTGAGCCGAAAGGGCTTTGGCGTCACGAAAGCGGCGCCGATGTGGCTCGCGATGAGATTGGCCTGCTCGGGGCTCAGCTCACCAGCGTCGATCCGGGTGGCGGACAGAAAGAGCGCGGCGGGAGCCGAGTCGGCCTTGGCGGCGAGCACGATGGAGTCGCATCGCGCCGCATCGAGCCCGCCGGGGGCGCGGGACGTTTGCGCGAACGCGGTCGAGGCGCGAGCGACCGTGCAGGACATGAGCGCGATGCGAACGATGTGTCGGACGGCAGGGGTGCAGGCCCAGCCTGGATGTGGTCGATTGTGAGTCAAGGCTCGCGTGATGATATCAGACTTCGGCGTACAACCGCTCGATCTCCTTCGCGTATTTCTCCGAGATCATCTTCCGCCGCAGCTTCATCGTCGGCGTCAGCTCGCCGCCGTCCACGCTCAGCTCGCCAGGCAGCACGGCGAACCGCTTCACCGTCTGCACGCGCGCCAGGCGCTGGTTCACCGCGTCGATCTCCCGCTGCAGGTACGCCGAAAAGCGCGCACACTGGCCCGCCTCCTCGGAGGTGCGCGCGGGGCTGCCAGCGAGCGAGGCGATCGCCGGAATCTTCTCCGGATCGAGCGTGAGCAATACCGACAGGTAGCGTCGGCGGTCGCCGATGACCACCGCCTGGCTCACCACGCCGATCGACTTGAGCTGCCCCTCGACGAGCTGCGGCGCGATGTTCTCGCCTCCCGCCGTGATGATGAGCTCCTTCTTGCGATCGGTGATCTTGAGGAAACCCTCATGGTCGAGCTCACCGATGTCGCCGGAGTGCAGCCACCCGTCGCCGTCGATCATCTCGGCGGTCGCCGTTGCATCCTTGTGATATCCCTTGAAGACGTGCGGCCCGCGTATGCAGATCTCGCCGTCGTCGGCGATGCGCACTTCGGCGCCGGGGAGCACGAAGCCGGCGCGTCCCGTGCGGTAGCGCGTGGGAGTGGACGCCGTCGTGACGCCCGTGCTCTCGCTCATGCCGTACACCTCGCAGATCGGCAGGCCGAGCGAAAGAAAGAATTCCTGCGTATGCAGCGAGATCGGCGCCGCGCCCGTGATCAGCGTACGCGCGCGGTCGAGGCCGAGCGACGCACGTACCTTGGAATAGACGACCCGGTTGGCGAGTGCGTAGAACATTGGGCGGCGGGCGCCACGCTGCTCCGCGTATCCGCCGGCGAGTCCCACTCGGCGGGCCCATTTCGCGATGAGGCGGCGGACCCGCGGGCTCTGCGCGCCCACGGCTTCCATTCGCGCCTGGATCTTCTCCCACACGCGCGGGACGGCGAGGAAGTGATGCGGCCGTGCGTCGCGCAGCGCTTCACCCAACGTGTCCAGGCTCTCGGCGAACCAGACGCAGGTGCCGAGCATGACGTTGTTGTGCAGGGAGAAGAGCTGTTCGGCGATGTGGCTGAGCGGGAGATAGCTCAGCACCACCTCGCCCGCTTTGATGCCGGCGAGCGCCGCTCCCTGCTCCACGATCCAGCTGATGTTGCGGTGCGTGAGCATCACCGCCTTCGGCACGCCGGTGGTGCCGGAGGTGTAGATCAGCGTACAGACGTCGTCGAGCTGTTGCGCCGCGATGCGCGCGTCGAGCCGTTCGTCGGCCACGGTTTCGCCGAGCGCGAGAAAACTCTTCCACGACAGTGCGTCGCCGTTCTCGGGCTCACCGTGCATCACGACGATGGCCAGCAGATGCGGAAGCTGCTCGCGCACCGCACGGAACTTCGCGAGCTGTTCGGCGTTCTCGACGAACGCGACGCGCGCCTCGCAGTGATGCGCGACGTACTGGCACTGCTCGGCCGTGTTCGTCGTGTAGATGCCCGCCGGAATGGCTCCGGCCGCGATGGCCCCGATATCCGCGATGAACCACTCGGGACAGTTGTACCCGATGATCGTGACGTGCTCGCCAGGCGAAACGCCGAGGGCGATGAGCGCGCGGCCGGCGAGCCGCACGTCGCGATGGTATTCGGCCCAGGAGATCGTGTCCCACATGATGCTGAGCTTGCGCCGCAGCGCCGGCGTACTTCCCCCGGCGCGGGCGGTGCGCTCGAAAGCGTCGAGAACGCGAGTCGGCATGAGAGACACTACTGTCCGGAACTCGGTGGCGCCACATTGAAGTGATGAATGTTCCGATTCCTCCCGCGCTGCCGCGGTCGGGCACCGTCGTCGGGCGCGCCGTGGGCCGCTCCGTCCTCCGGTTGTTGCGCTGGCGCGTGGATGGAGCATTTCCGAACGCACCGAAGCTCGTGCTCATCGTGGCGCCCCATCGTTCCAACTGGGACTTCGTCGTGGGGCTGGCCGTGAAGACGGCCCTTGGCATCGACGTGTCGTGGCTCGGCAAGCACACGTTGTTTCGCAAACCGTGGGGCGCGCTCTTCCGCTGGTGGGGCGGCATTCCCGTCGACCGCAGCGCGTCGCACGATACGGTGTCGCAGGTAGTCGAGACGTTCTCCGCGCGCACGCAGCTGATGCTGACGATCACGCCCGAAGGAACCCGGACACCGGGTCAACGATGGAAGACTGGCTTCTGGCACATCGCACATCGCGCGGGCGTGCCGATCGTGCCGGTCGCATTCGACTGGGGCCAACGTGTCGTTCACATCATGCCGGCGCTCGAGCCGAGCGAGCTCGAGGCCGACATGCGCGAGCTTCAGACCCAGTACGCCGGCTTTCGCGGGCGACACTCGGCCTGACGGCGCGTCATCGAGCCGACACGCGTCCTTCGTCGAGGTATTTGGCCAGCCACTCGATCCACCGCCGCTGCACGTCCCGCGAGCGCACCGGGTCGGCGGCGTTGTGGCCGGCGATCGGATAGGCGATGAACTGCGTCGGCACGTTGTTGTCCTTGATCGCGTGCCAGAGCTTGTAACCCTGCGTGACAGGCACGCGATCGTCGCCCACGTCGTGCATCACGAGCGTGGGCGTGCGAATCTGAAACGCGTAGCGCATCGGCGACTGCGCCTCGTACGCCACGCGCTTGTTGCCGACCCATGGCGAGCCGCCGAACGCGCGCCCGCGATTGACGTTCGCGTCACCGAGGCTGTACTGGTCCACCCAGTCGGTGACGGGCGCGCCGGCGACGGCCGCACGCCACCGACCCGGGTAACGGCCGATCAGCCACGACGTCATGTAGCCGCCGTACGACCAGCCGGATACGGCGACGCGCGTCGTGTCGACGAACCCGCGCTTGGTCACGGCGGCGATCCCCGCGATGACGTCGCGCCCCGGCCCTTCGCCGGCGTCGTTGTCGATCAGCCGCTGATACGCGTTGCCGAGGTTGTCGCTGCCGCGGTAGTTCGGTTGGAACACGACCCACCCGCGCGCCGCCATGAGCTGCGCCTGCGGCGAGAAAGTCTCGAGCGTCGCCGCCCGGGGCCCTCCGTGAACCACGAGCACGAGTGGGAATTTCTTCGACGCGTCGAAGTGGTCGGGATACGTGAGCGTGCCGTTGTTGTGCACACCGTCGGGGCTCGTCCAATCGATCGTTTCCGTCCGCCCGAGCGACAGGCCGGCCACTTCGGCGTTCAGATCGGTGAGGCGGCGCGGTTTGCTGTTCGCGTCGCGCATGTAGTACAGCTCCGCGGGGCGGGTGGGCGTCGTGCCGACGAACGCGATCGCGCCGTTCGCGCCATACGCCATGTCCACCCAGAACGATGAGTTCGGGCTCACGCCCCCGAGGTCGAGCTTGCGCGCCGCACCGCCGTCGAGCGGGAGTGCCCAGAGTGACACGCGCCGGTCGTCGTTCGCGCCCACGAGCAGCGAGCGGCCGTCGGCGCTCCAGAACGTGCGCGCCATGTTGCGGTCGAGCGGCGCGGTGACGTTGCGCGGCTTGCCGCCCGACGCGGGAACGATGAACGCATCGCGGCCATACCCGCCGTCGCCGTTGCGGGCGTACCAGTAGACGATCTGGCTGCCGTCGGGAGAAAACTGCGCGTAGCCTTCGGCGCGCGTTCCACCGCCGGGCGCCGTGATCGCCCCGCTGGCGACGTCGAGCACCTGGATCGTGGACCGCGCGAAGTCGCCGGAATGCGGCGCGGGTACCTTCGCGAAGGCGAGCTTGCTTCCATCCGGCGACCAGCTCAGCGGCGACGGCGGAGAGCCCGGCGGCCGCACCGTGGGCAGGCTCCAGCTTCCGGACGTGAGCCGGCGCGCATCGGCGCCCGCGGCGCTCACGATCCAGATGTGTGACGGCGTCGGCGCGGAGCGCACGAGATAGTCGTCATTCCCGATCTCGAACGAGTCGTTGAACTTCTCCCCCTCTTCCGCCCCGCGCGCCGCGGGCTCGTCGGCCGTGACGTACGCGAAGGCGCGGCCATCGGGCCGCCACGCGTAGTGCTGCACGCCCCGCGGCGCGCTGGTCGTGGACGTCACTGCCGTCACGGAGTCGCCGTTCGGCAACATGGTGAACAGTTGCACCGTCGCCGCCGCACCTGGAGCCGCAGCCGAGGCTGCGGCAGGAGAAGCCAGCGCGAGAAAGGCGATGTGGTCTCCGCGCGGCGACCATCGCGCCGAGCCGAGCGCCTGTCGTCCCGCGAGCACCGTGCGTTGCGCTCCACTCGCGACGTCGACGATGACGAGGCTCGCGTCGTACCGGTCCTGCGCGTAGTTCGCGCGTGAGACGATGACGGCGATCGAGCTCCCGTCGGGCGACAGCTGCGGATCGGCGACGCGAACGATGCGGCCGAGATCCGCGAGCTCCATGCGGCGGCCTTGAGCATTTGCTAACGGCGCTGCGGCACACAGCGCGAGGAGCGCCGCGCAAACGACGCGCGCGCGACCCGCGGGATGACGAACGAGACGATTCACGGAGCACCTCGAGGAGGACGTGTCGTCCATACTACGCCCTGCGCCGGCACACGTCGAGCGCGAGTCGGCACGAGCCGGCACGAGCCGGCACGAGCCGGCACGAGCCGGCGACGGCCGGCTAGCTCTTCGCCAGCTCGGTCGTCACCGTCGCGAGAAATTCCTTGTAGGCGATGGGCTTCGCGATGTAACCGTCGCAGCCCGCCGCGCGGATGCGCTCTTCGTCGCCCTTCATCGCCAGCGCGGTGAGGGCGATGACGGGGATCGCTCGCGTCGCGTCGTCGGCCTTGAGCAACCCCGTCGCCTCGAGACCGTCCATGCCGGGAAGCTGGATGTCCATGAGGATCAGATTCGGCTTCTCGTCACGCGCCAACGTGAGCCCGGCCTCGGCGTCGATCGCGCTCAACACCGTGTGGCCCGCCGACTCCAGCAGGAACGTCGCCAGCTTCATGTTGGCGGGATTGTCTTCGACGACCAACACCGTTGCCATCTCAGGCCACCAACCGGCGGCCGGACATCGCTCGACGCACTTCGGCAGAGAATCGTTTGCCGTCGAAGGTCGCCTTTTCCATGATCGTCGTGACGTAGCCATTGAGCCTCGCCCGATCCTCGGCGGTCACCTGTTTGGCGGTGACCACGATGATCGGGATGCTGGCCGTGATCCGATTCTCGTGCAAAGCCTGGACGACGTCGAACCCGCTCACCACAGGCATCATCAAATCGAGCACGATCAGGTCCGGACATTCCCGCCGTGCGATCTCGATCGCATCGCTGCCGCCGTAGGCGCGCAGCACCGTGCTCGCCAGGTCTTGGATGCGCAACGCCACCAGCTCGACCGCTTTCGGATCGTCGTCGACGACGAGCACTTTGAGCGAACCGCCCTCGGCGAGGGGGAGCAGCCCCAGCTCGAGGAGCGAGTCGTACAGCTCCTGTCTCGCCATCGGCTTTTGCATCACCGCGGCGGCGCCCAGAGCAAAGCCTTTGTCGCGATCGGCGACGATCGAAATGATCACGACGGGAATTCGCGTCAACGCCGGCGTTTCTTTCAGCCGGCCGAGGAATTCCCAGCCGTCCATGTTCGGGAGCATGATGTCGAGCGTGATCAGATCCACCGGATGCTCGAGCGCGAGCACGAGCGCCGATTCGGCGGAGCTGGCCAGCAATACGGTGAAGCCTTCCGCCTCGAGCTGCACACGAACCAGCTCGGCGGACTTGGGATCGTCTTCCACCACCAACGCCGTGCGCGCTCCAACCGGAGCATCGCCGCGCGGGAGCGGCGGCACCTCGATGGGCGGCGCGACGTCGAGGATCTCGGGTTCCTTGACCGCCGAGCGGAGCGGCAGCCAGACCGTGAACGATGAACCTTCACCGACCGCACTCTCCACGGCCACCGTGCCGCTGTGCAGCTCGGCGAGCAGCTTCACCATGGCCAATCCGAGCCCTGTGCCTTCGTATTTGCGCGCGAGACCGCTGTCCACCTGGCTGAACGGCTTGAACAGGCTCTCCAGTCCCTCGGGCGAGATGCCGATGCCGGTATCGACGACGCTGAGCTCGAGAAACTCCGTGAACTCGCTGTCCGCCAGTGGAAAGCTCCGGCCCATCCATGGACGCGCCAGCTGCCCCACGTCCGCGCGCATCACATGACGCGTCCGCAGCGTCACGCGCCCGCCCTCCACGGTGAACTTGACCGCGTTGGACAGCAGGTTGTACACGATCTGTTTCACCTTGCGTCCGTCGGCGCGAATCGAGCTCAATCCCGCGCCGGCCTCCATGCCGACGCTCACATGACGCGTCGCCGCCTGGCCCTTGATGATCGACAAGCTGTTCACGAGCAGGGGCGCCAACTGCACCGACTCCAAGTCGAGTAGCATCTTGCCGGCCTCGACCTTGGACAGATCGAGAATGTCGTTGATGAGAGACAGCAGATGCTTGCCCGCCTTGAAGATGTCGCCGATGTAGCCGCGCTGCTGGTCGGTCATCGCGCCCATCAGGCCGTCGCCGAGCACCTCGGAGAACCCGATGATCGCGTTCAGCGGCGTCCGCAACTCGTGCGACATGTTGGCGAGAAACTCCGACTTCATGCGGCTGGCGTCTTCGAGCTCGGCGTTCTTGAGCTGCAGCGTCTGCTCGAAGCGCTTGAGCTCCGTCATGTCGCGCGCCGATGCGAACACGCCCTGTAGCCTGCGGTCGCGATCGTGGAACGTGGTCGCGTTGTACGACACCACCGTGAGCGTGCCGTCTCTGGCGCGCGCAGTGAGCTCGTAGTCGGTGACTTTGCCTTCGTTCAACACCCGGTTGATGCCCGCTTCCGCCCGGCTCGAATCGGTGAAGTAGTTCTTGAACGGCGCGCCGATCAGCTCGTCGCGGGTGCACCCGGTCAACGCTTCCGTCTGCTTGTTGACGTCGGTGATGATGCCGCGCGGGTCGGTCGTCATGAGCGCGTCGATGTTCGACTCGATGAGCGAGCGCGTATAGAAATGCTGATCGCGCAGCCGCTGGTCGAGCTTCTGGCGCTCCTCTTCCACCTGTTTGCGCGCCGTGTTGTCGGTGCCGATCAACAGGTAGCCGATGATTGTGTCCTGATCGTCGCGCAGCGCCGTGACGGAGACGACGGCCGGGAAGCGGCTGCCATCCTTTCGGATGTACGTCAGCTCGTAGATGTCCTCAATGCCGCGCGAGGCCTTGAACACCAGCGCCTCGAACCCCGGCGTGATCGGGGTCGCGAACTCGACGCTCAGCGCCTTGGCGCGTGCGATCAGCTCCGGCGGATCGGAAATGTCGGCCGGCGTGATCCTGTTCGTCACCTCGGCGGCCGCGTAACCAAGCATCCGCTCGGCGCCGACGTTGAAAATCTGAATGACGCCCTTGGCATCGGTAGCGATGCTCGAGAAGTTGGCGCTGTTGAAGATCGCGCTCTGCAGCGCGCCCGCCTTCAGCAGTACGTCTTCAGCCTGTTTCGGCATGGCGTTTCCAATGCTCTCGGCGACACCAATCGGCGTCGTCGTTCCGTCGTCTCCAAGGGTCAAGCTGGTTCTCCCGGATAAACTGTGCTTGCCGCGCCCGGCGGATCAGCTACGCGGACTCAAAGCTACGCTGCGAGCAGCACTTCAACCGAATTCTGGAGTTGAAACCGGGTGTACGGTTTCTGAAGGAAATGTGCGCCATCGACGAACAATGTCTTCATTTTTTCGTTGATGGTGTTGCCGGTCGTATAAAGCACGCGCAAGTTCAGCCGGAGCTTGATGGCTTCGTGAGCCAGTTCAAATCCGCCAAGCACCGCCTTCTTGAGGTAGATATCGGTAAAGAGTGCATCAATCTGCTGCGGAGAGCGCAGCAGTAAAAGCGCCGCGTCGACGTCGCTGGCCGAAAGAATTTCGTGACCCCAGTCCTGGATCATCATCTCCGCGTCCTCGCGGAGGAATCCATCATCTTCGACGATCAGGATCACGGCCATAAGAACTGTTTCTGCCGTGACAACCAGAATCGCGACTACCGAACTCCCAAAGCCGAATCGCGGCCATCGGAGCCCTTCCGAGCGCTATCAGGGCCAAGGGTTACTAGCACGGAAGCTAACGGTTCCATCCGAAATAAACTCTTTTATCAGCGCTTTCCGACAACTGGTCTGTTTTGACCACTAATGGCCTGGTTTGAGAACAGCAGTCTCCAATTTTTTAAAAATGAGAACTTGCGGCGACCGTTCGACTTTCTGAAAGTGTGCAATATTGCTCACTCAGGCTGGCGCGGATTCGCTGCCTTGTCAGCTCCCGGACGCCGAGTTCTCAACGGAGCAAGGCGAGGCGCGGGAACAGTCCTCTTCTCCAGGCGCACAAGGCAAAACCTCACGGCTTGAAGAACGCGGGATCGTTGAGCGCCTTGATCATGGTGTCGACCATATCGGCGGCGGCGTGGTCTTCGCGCTCCTCCAAAAGCTCCCACATTTTGCGCAGGTTGGCGCGCATCGGCGCCTTCAGCGACGGATCGCGTTCGATCAGGGTGCGCGCGATGCAGAACGCGATGCCTTCGGCGCCCATCCGGGTCTGCTCGATGGTGGGTTTGCTCATGGCCGGCTCCTTGTCGGATTCGAGGTCTGACTTGCTGGCGCCGCTGTTAGATGAATTTCCGGCCGATTGAAAGCCGCGAGCAGCGCGCAAAGCCACGCGCGGCCGCCCTACTCTGCCGGCTCCGCGGGGGTCGCCGGCGTCGCCGGGCCGGCCAGCGGCTTCTCTTCCATCAGGATCATGCACAGCGCCGCGCAGGCGAGCAGCACGGCGGCGGCGCCGAACACATAACTGAACGCCGTGACCATGTCGGCGGCGGCAATCGAATTCACCGGTCCCCGATGCTCGCCGCCGAGCGAGATATCCGCGCCCAGCGCCATCAGCAGGATCGCGGAGAACGCCGCCACCGTGAACGAAGCCATCAGCGCGCGGAAGAAATTCAATGCGCCGGTAATGGTGCCGACCTGCGCGCGCGACACCGCGTTTTGAATCGAGACCACGGTGACCGGGAACGTGGTGCCGAGTCCAAGCGCCAACACCGACAGCAGCGCCAGCAAGGCCCACAGCGGCAGTGCCGTCAGCGCCAGCGCCATTGCCGCCAGCGCCGCGCACAGGTTTCCGATGATGGCGACCCGCTTATAGTGCCTGGCGCGCGCCATGCTGCGGCCGGCGATCGCGGCGCCGCCGGTTGAAATCGCCGCCAGCGGAATCAGCGCCAGCCCCGCCTCGCTGGCGCTGAGATGATAGACCGCCTCGTAATACAGCGGCAGATGCACCGTCAGCCCGAGCATCGCACCCATCGCGCAGCCGCCCGCAGCCATCGCGTAGGGTACGACCGTTCCACCCATCAGCGACAGCGGCAGGAACGGCTCCTCGGCCCTTCCGGCATGCCACACAAACGCCAGCG